>NZ_JBLTIM010000039.1:0-2652 GCF_055362665.1 Lactobacillus fornicalis | reverse complement strand
CAAGAAGCGGCCTTAAATGGTTTAATTGATCAAATCAAAACAGAATGCCCGGAATTGTTTGAAGTAATTCAAAAATCAGTGAAGGGGTGGGACTAGTGTCAATAGATTGGAACAACCCCGACGAAGTGAGAAAGTACCGCGCCCAAAAATCAAGGGAATACCGCGCGCGGGTAAAAGCAAGGGCCGCCGCTGGTGATGAATACGCCCAAGAATTACAAGAAAAGCAGCGAAAAAGATTACCATATAACAATTGCAAAACTTATATAAAAAATAAAGCAACACTAAAACAATTAAACGAATTAAGGGGCCTTATTTTAGAAAGGGAAAAAAAACTAAAAGAAAAATAATTTTGTTATTGACTATATATAATTACCATGATACTATAATATATGTAAGGCGAAAGAAAAAAAGCCCATCAAGTGCGGGAACACTTGACGGGCAACGCCTTAAAAATATAAAAAGTTGAACGGCTTTATAATTAATAAGACTATTTAATTATAGTTAAATAGTTTCAAATTGTAAAGCCCTATAGAAAGGGTTTTTATTATGCAAAAATTAATAGAAGAATACAATTACTTAGATTTGAAAAATGTTAACGGCTTTAAAGTTTACAAGTTCAACCCTAAAAAACAGGGCGGGGCGGTTGTTAACAACGTTCTTAAAAATTTAACGGGGTTGAATTTAAAGACTGCCAACATTGAACAAATTCAAGAGAAAGCACAAGAAAAGGGCTTGTACATTAGATTAGTTTATAAATACGATTCAAAAGCCTGGGGCCCTGGTTATGATTTGGTAAGCACTGAAGAAGATTATAAAGAAAATTACAACAATATTGTTTATCTAATTGTAAATAATGCAATCGATCCACTTGACCCCTGGCAATTTGACGACGACGAAGCAGCAATAAAAACATTAGATAAATTATTTTATCACGATTTTAAAACGCTTTACCGCCTTAAATTAGGCAAGTGGCTAGACTCCCACACGTTTAACGTTCAAAAAGAAGTTATTTCATTGAGCAAAGAAGAAGCAGAAAACTGGGGAGAGTTCTAAAATGAATAAATTAGAAAAAAAGCAAAAAATAGACAAAGAAATAGAAAAATTTATAAAAAAATATAATGTAAAAGACAGTAAAGAAAAAGTTTTGTATATTTTGGGAGCTTGTGGCTTTTACATTCAAACCAAGCCGACAATGGCATACATCGACTTAAGTTTTTTTGAAGAAAAAGGACTGTTATAGAAATGAAAAAATTAGTAATTTTAGGCGGTTTAGTGGTTGTAATGTTAGGGGCTTTATATACTTATTTAGTCCCAAGGGTTGAAGCTGATACAGATTATAAGACTGTAAAAATTGACAAAAACACTAAAATCAAATATAAAAAATATAACGACGGTCAAATAATTGTAGAAGTTAATACTAAGAAAAAAGTACTTACTGATATAGGCGCCAACATTGACAAGGACGGCAAAAGCGACGGCGCAACAATTGCATTAAATTAGAAGGAGTTAAACAATGGATATAATTATAATAGCTTTATTGGTTTCTTTATTTGGTTATATAGTTTCTTCAGAAAAGCGCAAAAAATAGCGCTTTTTTTATTGTTTTATTATTGACTATATATAGTTACTATGATATTATAATATATGTAAGGTTAAGGAACAACCTTACTAGAAAGGAGCAAGACAATGGCAAAGAAAAAAAGCAAAAATAAAAACGGCTATAGAATAGCCGTTATAAAAGATTGCTTAGACATTGTTATTAAATTACTGATAATAGTAACTCAAATCTTAGTAATTTATAAAATGGCTAAGTAATACATTTTAGGGGCTAGGCTTAAAGGCTTAGCCCTTTTTATTATGTTATCATTTTTCTTTTTAAGGCGTCAAGCTTTGAGCTTTTGACTACCTTATACATATATAACTATATAGACTACTAGACTTTTTTTAATTGTGCTAGTGGTCTATTTTTTTATGTTTATTTTTCTAATTGAATTCTTTCAACTGTTTTAGATTCAACAATCTTATATATGTATGTAGTTATATTTGTATCTATTTAAATATAACCATCGTGCGACTGTTTGAGTTTTTCAACTTGGTACTTTTTTAGTACTTTTAAAGCTTTTATATATAGTACTATGCTTATATACCTTAAAAGGGCAATAGCTTTATAAGGCTATAAAAAGCATTTTAAGCGGTTTAAGGGTGTTTATATATGATACTACACAAATGTAATAAAAGCGGTTGTAATGCTTTAATAAGCATCAAATATAAGTATTGTAAGAAACATGTTAACTACTATTCTAGGCAATACGACCGCATAAGAATGAACAGGGAAGCAACAAGGAACTATAGAAAGTTCTATCAGTCAAAGGCTTGGAAGAATCTAAGAAGCTTAAAGCTTGCACGGAATCCATTATGTGAAAGGTGTTTAAAAAATAATATATATAGTTTAGCAACTGATGTTCATCATATAAAAGATGTATATAACAATTATTCATATAGATTAAATTACAACAACTTGCAAGCATTGTGCAAGCCTTGTCATGAAAAAATTCATAAGCTTGGTTATTACCCACCGTTATAAACCGTTACAAATTCAAAGGGCTATAAATTGATTACCAACCGAACAAGGGTACCCCATAGTCGATAGGG
>NZ_JBLTIM010000038.1:0-28867 GCF_055362665.1 Lactobacillus fornicalis | reverse complement strand
AATTTTGTCATCGAGGCTTTTCCTCAATACGACTTTATCTAAGATACAGGATTATTTTGATTTTGGCAAGCATTTTTTGCTTTTTTCAAAAAAAACTATATCCAATCACAATAATCGCGATGACTTAATTAATTTACACTATTTTTTTCTTTTTGGCAATAGTTTTTTTAAAAGAAAAAGGACACATTATTGTGTCCTTTTATTAACAACCCTTTTTTACATTCCAATTGTATCGTGTAATTCCTTTTGGCGATCCAATTCTTGAAATTGCAGAAAAAGACATGTATGAATTTGATGAATCTGATCTTCGCAGTTATGCATTATCCAATAATATATCGTGTGATACATTGCTTTAGATATTCGAACAAGGGTTGGCTCAGAATAGCATCCCCGTCCACGCGCATAATATCTTAAAATTTCAAACAGTGCTACTTCCACATTTTTACCAAAAGCTTTATCAGCACCAAGATAAACTAAATTAGTATAAAAAATTTGGTTATCCTTCAAAACTTTTAGTAACTGTAACATTCTACTAGAAAAATTATCATACTGATTTGAAAGTAATATTCTGTTCAAATCTTTTATAAAAATACTCTCGGAAAAATCTTCAATTCCCTTAAAATGATAATAAAAGCTCCCCCGTGAAACTCTTGCCACCTCACACAAGGTTTTAACTTGAAAATTCTTTACTCTTTCTGTACTGAGATACTTGTACAAAACTTCTTCTAGCTGTTTTAGATTCATCCAGCCTCCATATATCTAAAAATTATACGATGATAAACTCTTTATTTTTAAATTTTAAAAAACAAAATTTAAAATTAATAAGAATGTAATTTATCAGATTTATATAATTTGTCAAGCTTTTTTATTCAAAAAAGCAAAAAAATGCGAAAAAACTGTATATAATAACAGTTTATTCGCATTTTTCTATTCTTATAATGTAATAGCACCACTAGCTAGCAATTCATCACATTTTGTTGGTTCAAATTTTTGACCAACTTCAAAATTATCTGGTACAACCATGATGCCACGTTTTTGAGGAGCATGAGCCAAGCCTAACTCACGTGCTGAGCAAATCATTCCATATGATGGAACGCCACGTAATTCACCAGGCCAAATTTGTGCACCATTGGGCATTAAAGTACCAGGCAATGCAACAACAACTTTTTGGCCTGCCTCAATATTAGGTGCACCACAAACAATCTTTACATCATCATCTAATCCAACATCAACTGTTGTTACATGCAAATGATCAGAATCAGGATGGGCTTCACATGTTTTTACGTAGCCATATACCAAAGTGGGCTTTGATGGCTTTAATTGATCAGAAAATCCATTATCTGTAAGAACTTGGTTTAATTTAGCAAGATCTTCAGCTGTTAATTCAACTTCGCCATTATTTAAAGCATCATAGTTAAGATATTGATCAACATTAAAAAAGTTAAATCCGATAACTTTGTTATCTTCATCTAAAACTCTGGTAACTTGACCCTTTTCTTCATAGTGACTTCTGCCTTTATCTTGACCCAAAATAACAATTAAAGTATTTGGATATGCATGTTTATTTGTACTTGCAATCATTGATAATCCTCACTTCTGTTAATCAAGTGAACGCAAAAAACTTTCGACTTGGTCTTTAGTTTTGCGGTCCTTATTAACTAGTCTACCAATTTCTTGACCATCTTGGTAGACAACAAAGCTAGGAATTCCCAAAATCGACAAATCTTTCGCCACTTCAACCGAATTATCTCTATTTATTTGAAAAAACTTACTATCAGCAAAGTCTTTTTCAATTTCTGGCATAATCGGATCTAAAAAACGACAGTCTGGACACCAATCAGCGGAAAATTCTAAAACTGTTCGTCCATTTCTTGTTAGTTCAGCTAATTTTTCTTTAGTTAATGCATCAATTTTTTCCATAACTTGCCTCCTTATGCTTACTTTTTATAAGTATAATAAATCAAAATCTTAAAAAAGTAAATTAATTAAAATGAGCATGTAGGGCATAGATTGGATTTCCCTTTGAAGCGAATTTATGCTCATATTCCGTTTCAACATTCTTAGCTACAATTTCTTCACTTTCATGATGTAAATCGACACTAACAAAATCAAACGTCATGCCATAGTTATTTAAACTCATTAAACTATAACTAAACAAGCCACTATTGTCAGTTTTAAATTCAAGATGACCAGTTGGCTTTAAAATGGTTTCATAGTTTTTCAAAAAATCTTTGTAAGTTAATCTTCTCTTTTCATGACGTGTTTTTGGCCAAGGGTCACTAAAGTTTAGATACAAGACATCCACACTATTTTCAGCAAAAAAGCTAGCGATACTAATAGCATCCCCACGCAAGATTTGCAAATTGTCTAACTTCTTTTCTAATTTTGTACGCAAAATAATTCCTGCAGCAGTAGTTTGCAACTCAATCGCAACGTAATTTCTATCAGGATGTTTTTGAGCTAAAGTTGTTATAAATTGGCCTTTCCCTGAACCAATTTCTACTTCTAAAGGGCGAGAAAAATCTTCAAAACGCTTTTCCCACTCAATCCTAATTTCTGGATTAGGGTCTTGTAATACACTTTCTGGGTGTTCATCAACTAACTTAACAGCCCATGGTTTGTTTCTTAATCTCATAGTTACTCCTACCTTTTCTTTTTTAATTTAATCGGTAAATATAAATTGGTAATCATCAACATAAAAAGCAACAAAATAGCTGCATTTAGCAATGCTATAACTTTAATTTTAAAAATTATTATCCAAACTATTGCTATCACTATAACTTGAAGAAGCAAAGCCCATGTAATTACTGATTTCACTTCTCTAGTATTATCTTTTTTTATTGGCATAACATGATACATAATATGTCGCTGATACAAATTTTTTATTGGTAATAATTGATATGCTGTTAAAAAGGTTACTAAAGCTGAGAGTATTAGTAACATATTAGTATCTGTTATCACTAAAGACAACAAGACAGCAAATGCTGTCATTCTGACAAGTAATGAAATATAGTCAGGATTTCGAAGGAGATTTCTTTGCAATAAAAACTGATTAGCACTCTTTGTTTTTTGAAAATTAAGCAAAAAGTCTAGATATTTTCTTCGCTTAATTACAACTGCTTTTTCAGCAACATCTGTAAACATACTATAGAAAATAAAAACTCTGTTTTGCCTTATACGTTCTTTTTCATATGCTTTTGACCAGTCAAAACTATCAAGTTTTTGTTTGAAAATATAAATAGCAAATCCAATAAGAGCAATTAACAATGCAGCTGAAGCGGAAAAATCGAATAAACTAGCATAAATACCTAAAAAAGCAATCAAATAAAATAAAACTTTAGAGTAATGATATTGAAAAGATAAAGATAAGTATTCAAGTTGCAAATATACTGCTTTTAATAGATAAAGCAGTATGGCAATAATCGAATATCCTCCCAATTGAATTCCCAACTTTATCCCAGCAAAAGGAAAAGCAATTCCGATTACTAATGTCAGAATAATAAATGGCAAAACTAAACTATAACCTTTCAATTTCTTTAAGTATGCAGCCATTTCTGAATCTTTTACAAATAAAAATTGTAAATCAGCTTTTCTTAAAAGCGTGACTAACTCCCCCGGAACTAAACTAATAGTAAAAACAATTGCAAGCAAAGGCTTATAAAACCATAAATTAGCGGGAATTTTTGGTAAGTTTTGTGCATACCAATACATAAAGCCACCAAATAAGAAAATTAAAGCTAAAACAAAAAAATCATTAAATACTAAACGCAAATAGCGCAAATTTTTTTTAATATTTTCTTCTAGACGTTTTTTAGCTAATTCAACCATTTTGCACCTGCTCTCTTGAAAGAATTTCGTAAATCTTATCAAAAGAATCAGAACTTGATAAACCATAATGATGCTTAATTTCATCTAATGAACCACTAGCTTCAACACACCCATTATTCAAAACTGCAAATTTTGAAATTGTAGTTTGTACTTCACTAAGAACGTGGCTAGTCATCAAAACCATTCTTCCATCTTGAATTGCTTTATTTATTAACTTAGTCAAACTAAGCGCAGATAATGGATCTAACCCTGTAAAAGGTTCATCAATCACTAAAAGCTCTGCATCAGTCATAAAGGCGGTAATCAACATAACTTTTTGCTTCATCCCTTTAGAGAAATGAATTGGCAACCAATCCAATTTATTATCAAGTCGGAAAATCTTCAAAAGCTCATTTGCTTTTTTCCAAGCTTTTTCTGGATTAAGCTCATAAGCCAAAATAGTTAAATCAATATGTTCTTTTAATGTGAGCTCAGGATATAAAACCGGAACTTCTGGAATATATGCTAATTGCTGTTTAAACTTATCGGGATTTTTTGTTAATTCAAGTCCGTTTAAGCTAATTAAGCCTTTTTGAGGCCTCAACAACCCTAAAATATGCTTAATAGTGGTAGATTTTCCTGCACCATTTAAGCCAATTAAACCTACGGCTTCGCCAGGCTTTATTTCTAAATTCAAATTTTTAATTACGGCTACGCCATGGTAGCCTCCACTTAAATTTTTAATTTTTAATGTCATAATCTTTTTCCTTATTAACTACAATCGTAATTATGATAACATGAACAATGAAAGAAACTAAAGATTAAAGGAGCGAGTGCAACAATGAGCCATTTAGATGACAATTGTTTATTCTGTAAAATTATAAAAGGAGAAATTCCAAGTTACAAGGTTTTCGAAAATGATGACGTTTATGCATTTCTTGATATTTCTCAGGTAAATCCCGGGCATACTCTCATGGTACCCAAAAAACATATTGTTAATTTATTTGACTACAGTCAAGAAGATGCGGCTAAATATTTGCAATATATCCCAATGATTGCGAATGCCATTAAAAAAATCGATCCTAAGATTAGCGGAATGAATATTGCAGCGAATAATGGAGCTAGTGCAGACCAAGTAGTAATGCACTCGCATATTCACTTCATCCCTCGATTTGAAGGGGATGGCTTTAAAATGGCTACTAGAAATAATGCTGATCAATATACTCCTGAAAAATATGAAGAAATCGCTAATGAAATTCGAAAAGAATTTTAACAATTATAATTAAAGAAAGAAGGAATTTTATATGTTTAAATCATTTGGTTTAGGTTTTATTTTAGGCGCAGGTGTTGGATTAGTCGCAGCATTTTTGCCAACAGATGATGAGAAAAGATGCTTAAAAGATGATGTTAAAGATTATGTTGATGGTACTGTAAACGATAGCACTACTTTTTCAAATAACTTAACTACCTTTCAAGACAATTTAAATAACTTCAGCCAACAAACTCCAATTGCTACTGAAACTCTTTCATCATTACAAAATAGAACAGAAAAGTTTCAAAATATTGTGAACAAAAAAACTGATGAATTGAAAGATAAAATCTCTAATTTGAATGAGAAATTAATTTCTTTAAATGCCGATTTAAAAGAAAGAAACTAAGACGTTAAGCCAGTTACTTTTATAGTAGCTGGTTTTATTCTAAGCAAAATAATAGTTACAGGCATAAAATTTAACTAAAGTAGTGTTTAAGAAACTATGACTTTTTTGTGAATTTGAATAATTTTGAAACAAGATTCACTAAAGTATGCTATATTATAAGGCAGTAATGTTTATAAGGATGTGGAGATTTATTTCTATGAATAAATATTGGAAAAAAGCTGCAGCTATTGTTGCTGTTGCAGGTATCGCTTTGTCTGCTACTGCTTGTTCAAGTAGTGCAACTTTAGTTAGCTACAAGGGTGGAAAAATTACCCAAGATGAATACTATAAAGAACTAAAGTCATCACAAGCAGGTAAGAGTACCCTTGCTAACATGATTATCTACCGTGCTTTAAAGCAACAATATGGTAAAAAAGTTTCTCAAAAGCAAGTTGACAAAGAATACAACGCTTATAAGAAACAATATGGTTCTTCATTTGAATCTGCATTAGAGCAAAATGGTTACACAACTTCTAGTTTTAAGAAAAATATTGAAACTAACTTGTTAACTGTAGCTGCTTTAAAGGATATTAAGAAGATTACCTCAAAACAAGAACAAAAAGCTTGGAAGAGTTACCAACCAAAAGTTACAGTTCAACATATCTTAGTATCAAAGAAGTCAACTGCTGAAGATATTATTAAGCAATTAAAGAGTGGTACTAGTTTTGCAACTTTAGCAAAGAAGTATTCAACTGATTCAGCTACTAAAGATAAGGGCGGTAAACTTGCAGCCTTTGATTCAACTGATACTACTTTAGATTCAGACTTCAAGACTGCTGCTTTCAAGCTTAAAACTGGTGAATATACTACTACCCCAGTTAAAACACAATCTGGTTACGAAATCATTAAAATGATTAAACACCCTTCAAAAGGCAAGTTTAGCGACCACAAGAAAGAAATTGATGAACAAATTTACCAATCAATGGAACAAGACACTGCTACTATGCAAAGTGTTATCAGAACTGTTTTAAAGAAATCTGACATTTCAATCAAAGACAAAGACCTAAGCAATGTTCTTTCATCATACATGTCAACTACAACTAGTTCAACTACTAGCTCAAACTAGTTAATATATATCAAGATAATAAAAGCCACTTCAAATGAAGTGGCTTTTTATTTACTCTAATTTAATTTATCAATTTTATCTAAATCACTATTTTTTGGTCGATAAAACTTACGTCCACTTTGTGCAAAAATTGGATTAGTAAATTCACCTGGCTTAGTTTCTTGTAATGCTTTAGTTATTTCATAAATGCTTGCATCTAAATCATCGATTCGATGTAGTAATTCTGCTTCAAGCAAAGCAGGACGTTTGGCTGCTCCATATTCAGGTAAGCCATGATGTGAAATAACCATATGCCGTAGAAGAACTACATCTTCGCTTTCTTTATCTATTTTTAGTTCATTAGCTGCCAAAACAATTTCTTCATCACCAATTACCAAATGTCCTAATAAATTTCCTGCAGTAGTATACCTAGTGGCTACTGGTCCAGTAAATTCAATAACTTTTCCTAAATCATGTAAGATACATCCTGCAAAAAGGAGCGATTGATTAACTTGAGGATAGTTTTTACTAATGGCCTCTGCATCCCTTAACATTGAAAGAGTATGATACGCTAAACCCGCTTGAGTAGCATGATGGTTAGATTTCGCTGCAGGAAAGGCATAAAACTTATTACTCCATTTTTCCAAAAGATAACGAACTATCCGATTCCAAGTTGGATTTAAGATTTTGAACACATAATCGTTAATCTCTTCTTTCATACTTGCTGAAGCTTCTGGAGCTTTTTTTACAAAACTTGATAGATCATACCCATTATCATTATTTATTGGTCTAATTGAAAAGATTTTGATTTGGGGACGATTTTGATACTCATCAATAACTCCATTAACAGCTACCAAATCCCCTGTTGGATATTTTGCCAAATCCTCTTCATCAGCATCCCCCAAATTGGCACGCATGCTTCCGGATTTATCTGCTAATTCCAACATCAAATATGTTGTTCCTTTTTTAGTATGAAAAAGTTGAGCATGCTTAATCAGCAAAACTTGGTCAAATTCTTCACCTAAATTGTAATCCATTAAATTTTTTAACATTATTCACCCCTACCCTTCAAAAGTTAAAACATGTTTAGTCAAAGCATTGGCTAAAGATTTTCTTGCAGTAAAAATAATAATTTGACTTTCTTGTGCTAATTGTTCAAGTAACTTAATAATATTTTCTGTACGACCATGATCAAAGTTAACAAAAGAATCATCAATCAAAATAGGTAAATTAATATCATCTTGAATTTGTTTAGCAAAAGCCAATTTTAAAGCAAAATATAATTGTTCTTTTGTTGCCCTAGATAAATATTTGATTTCTATCTTTTTTCCAGTGCGATTAGTAACTTTAATTGTCTTTCCAAAATTAATTGCCTGATAATTACCATTAGTTAACAAAGTGAAATACTCTTGACTTGCAACTAACATTTTGGGAAGTCTTTCACCAGAAGCAATATCAAGAGCCCTAGTAATTATCCGACTAGCTAAAATATATGCTAAATATTTACTAGTCGCAGTATTCAATTGCGTATTGGTTGTTTCAAGTTCCTGCTTTTGCCGCTCAATCTCATCAGAATTTGCAAAGTTTTCCATCTTTACTTTAATTTCAGCAGCATTTTGATTTAACTTAGCTAAATAAAGTTCTAACTGATGATTTTGTTTCTTTAAAGCATCTTTTTTTTGTTGCCACTTTTCTTCATCAAGCATAATTTCATGTAATTTTTCATGACTATCTTTAAAGTTTTCCGATAATGCATTGAGACGATTTTCTTGCTCCTTATTAGCAAAATAAGCTTCACGCAATTTTAAATATTCATCCCAAGATTTCACTTCCGCTTTTAATAGTAGGTCATTAATCTGCTTAGAAATCGTTTCAATTTTCTTTTTTAAAGTTTCGATATTTGTAACCAAACTTGCCTTATTGGCTGCAAGTATACTTCGCTGTCTTACAGTAAGTTCCAGGCTATTTAAGGCTTCATTTACTTCTTCCAAAGCAAGTGGGCGCTTTAAATATTTACCTAAGTTTACAATATAATTTTGGAGCTTAGATTGTAATTTTTCGACATCAATTGTGAAATTACTAATATCAAGTTCAATCTCTTTTAGTTTATTTAGCTTTTCAATTACTAAATTAAGCTCTTGATTATTAGGATTAAAACCATATTCTTTAACAAAACTAGCTAATCTTGCTTCTCTTTGTTTAGCAACTGCCTTTCTCTTAGATTCTTTAAATCCTAAATAGCCCGTAAGTATAAACAAAAATAAAGCTAAAATTGGATTTATTATTAAAGAAATAGTTCCTACAACTGCTAAGCCAACTATCCATGGCATAATTTTAGACTTAGTTGTATTAGTTGGGGAGCTTATTTTTTTAGCTGAAATTTGTAATTGATTAATATCAACTTCTTCCAAATTTCTTAAAAATGGATACAGAGATATAAGTTGTTCACGTTGTTTCTTTCGTTTATCAAGCTCATATTTTTTATATTCAAGTTGATTTTGCCAATCCACAAACGAATTGCGTTCTAATAACAATTTTTCCGCTTGTTCTTGATCAAAGTCATCAGCTTGTAAATTCTTTAATTGTGAATTATCTTCTTCTAAGTTTGCTAGTAAATTCTTTTTCTCAACTACTAAGTTTTGACACGAATTAAAATCAGCTTCAGAAAATTTAACTTCTGTAAGACTGTTTTTCAATACTTGATATTTTTTATATGAAACTAATTTCTGTTCTAATTCTTTAGCTGCGATAAGTTTTTCATTGTTGGTTTTATACTCATTTTGACTTTTAATATATTCTGAGCGTTGCTTATTTAAATCATTTTCTAAAACTTTATAATTAGCAAATTCTGCTTGTTTCTGACTTAAATCATCTAATTCATCAATTCTTTTAGCAAGTAACTGATTAACTTCTGGTTTTTTTCCTAATTTCTTAAACAGAGTTCCTGCTTCCTTATCAAATTTATCTCTCAAATTTAAAAATTCTGTTGATTTTGCCGCACCTAAATAATAGATTTGTTCAACTAAATCATTTTCTGTCAATTTCATTATTTGAGCTAGCGTATCTTGATTAAAGATAAAGCTGTCAGCATAAAAGCTACCATCAATATTTTGAATTTGATCAAAAAAAAGACTTTCAGGCACAATATGCCCATCTTTTTTGACTGTTAAAGTTCCTTTTTTACTTTTATCTCCCTTAGCCCATAGTCGCTCTAACTCAAATTCACTACCATCTAATTCAAAAAACAAGCTACCTCCCATTGGGCTAACTGCAGCTAATGGTTCATATTCTTCAAAGAAGGGGCTCTTACTACTTCTCAAATAAAAGCCAAATAGAATTTGTTTAATAAACGCAACAGTCGTACTTTTTCCAGCCTCATTTTGACCAAAAAAAACATTGATTTCTTTACTCGGGAGGGAAAAAGTAAGATTAGATAACTTACCAAAATGTATAATTTTAATTTTCGTTAGTTTCATCATCAATTCCCTTCATACTTTGAGCCAAAATCACTAATGCTCTTTCAACAGTTTCTTGTTGAAAATCTTCTCTTTGACATAATTTAGCTAAATACTGATCCTTTTTAATTAGGTCTTGGGCTAATTTCAAAAAAGCTTCTTTATTTGTACTTTCTAACTTTGCTTCAGAAAATGCTTTTTGCTCTTTAGCCCCTAATTTTATTTGTAAATTACTTTTTAATCTTAAATCAATTACTTGGCTAGAAAATGCTAGATTTTGACTTAAATTATTCCAAAAATCACTATCTGTAATCAACTCAATTTGAGCTTCACTTAAAAATTGGGCTTTATTTATCACAACATAAAAAAATGTTAATTCTTTATTTGCTTTATTTAGTTCACTAATAAGCCAGTTTTGCAATTCTGCTTTTGAAAGTTGCTCTGTTAATGTAAGCTCCAATTTTTTCCACAAAATTGGAGCTGTTTTTTCAAAAGATATTTTAGTTTCTTTTCTTTCTTCATCAACTATCGCTAAATAACAACCCTTTTCACTCAACTCATTAATGTGGCGTCCTTGAATATTACCAGGATAAATAATTAATGGTTTCTGAGACAAAACCTGTCTAGCATGAATATGCCCCAAAGCAAAATAATCATAATCTAAGTTTCTCAGCTCTGCTACTTCAAAAGGCGCATAAACATTTTGATACGCTTCAGTAGTTTTAACACCTGCATGCATTAATCCAATAGTATAGTTGCTATCTTTAACAGGGAATTTACTTACCATATTTTCAGTAATATGGTTATTTTGATAGGAAAATCCTACTACATTGTATTCAAAACCTTGTTTAGTTTTTAGAGATATTTTTTCAACTTTTTGTCCATTTCCTAACAAGTGAAAGTATGGACTGGCATTAACAAATAAACTATTTAAGTCCATATAGTCGTGATTTCCAAAAATCATAACCACTTCAATTTCGGCATCTGTCAATCTCTTTACTTGTTCAGCAAAAAATAACTGACTTTTCGGACTGGGCTTGTTTGAATCGAAAGTATCCCCAGCTATCAATACCAAATCAACTTCTTGGGCTAATGCCAAATCACAAATACGCTGAAAAGATTTTTCAGCCGCACTTTTTATTTCTTCATAAGTCTTATAAGGCAAAAAAGATAGTCCACGAAATGGACTATCTAAATGCGCATCTGCTAAGTGAATAAATTTCATTTTTATTTACCTGAATGAATACTGATATCTTCATAAAGATCAGTAATTGGCTTAGCAATTGTTTTTTGAATATCATCAAGTAACATATAAATTCCTTGTTCAGCCATAATTACTTGCTTTACATGTGGATCATTTTGAATTTTTTGATTTAATTCTTGATATCTAGCCTTTTCTTCATCAGTCATTTCTTGACCATTTTGTTGTTTTTCTAAAATTCCTTTTTGAAACTCTTCCATTTCACGATAAATAGCTAGACTGGTTTCATTTTCTTTTACACCAGCGATTGCCTTTTTTAAATTTGTAAATTGATCAGTTTCTTGAAATTCAGATGCTAGCTTATTAGCAGTATCATAAATATTAATCATAATTCTCTCCCTTATCTACCAAATAGGCCTTTTATATTATTGTACCATTCTTGAATATTCTTGCCTGCTTGATTCAATCCATTTTGTAAATTTTGTCCAGCTTGTGATAACCAGTCTGAATTAGATCCAGTCGCATTGGCCATACTTTGAGCTGGCTTTTCACTAAACGCTGTACCCTTAGTATACGGTAAAATTCCTTCCATTTCAGCTTTATATAATCTAGTAATACCAGTTTCTGAAATTCCTTGCATATAATGGTTTTGATCTGTTTTATCAAAACCTACCCATGTTGCAACCACGACATCCGGAGTATAACCAACAATCCATTGATCCTTAGTCCCATAAGCCCACGATACTTCTGTTGAGCCAGTTTTACCTGCCACTTCATAACCAGCCGGCTGAGCAGATTGAGCTGTTCCGCTAGTAAAGACTCCCAAAAGCATAGATGTCATTTCTTTTGCCACACTCTGACTCATAATCCTATGGTTACCAATATTAGAATTTTGAGCAATAACATTACCGCTAGCATCTTCAATCTTGGTAATAAAATAAGCATTATTAGGCAAGTTACCTTTATTAGCAAAAGCGCTATATGCTCTCGCCATTTGCAAAGGAGAAACACCTGTTGATAATCCCCCTAATGCTAAAGCCAAATTTTGATCTTTTTTAGCTACTTTGATTCCAAAGTTTTGCATAGCTTGAACACCCTTGGAAACCCCAATTTTATCTAAAAGCCAAACAGCGGCTACATTTTTACTTTGAGCTATAGCTTGATACATTGGAATTGACGTTGAATACTGATTATCAACATTATGCGGCTCATATTTATTAGCGCCAAAAGTCTGTAATTTATCAGATAATTCAGAATCATAATGATATCCGCTTTGTAAAGCAGGTGTATATACAGCTAGTGGTTTTATCGAAGAACCCGGTTGTCTTCTCATTTGAGTTGCACGATTGTAACCTCTAAAGACATGGTCGCCACGTCCACCAACAATTGCCTTTACAGCCTCAGTTTTTGGATCAATAGCGACACTGGCACCTTGAACCTTGGTACCATCACTAGCTGAAGATGGAAAATTAGCTGAGGAATCAAATGAATCTTGCATAGCTGACTGATAGTCAGTATTCAAAGTAGTGTATATCTTCAAGCCTTTATTCATAACATCTTCTTCGGTTAAACCATATTTACTAATTGCTTCATCAACTACTGCATCAAAGAAATAAGGATATTTATAGCCATCATCTTGAATATAATTGTCTTTAAGACTTAATCCTTCAGATTGTGCAGTCTTAGCGGATGTAGCTGATAATTTCTTATTTTGAACCATCAAACTTAAAACTACATTCCTTCGTGACAAGGCATTAGACATATGATCAATTGGGTTGTAATATGATGGATTTCTTAGCATCCCTGCTAAAGTCGCAGCTTCACCAACTGTCAAATCACTAGCATCTTTTCCAAAATATTTATGGCTAGCATCTTGTACTCCCCAAACACCATTACCAAAATAAGCATTATTGAGATACATGGTCAAAATATCTTTTTTAGAGTATACGTGATTAATTTCTATTGCAAAAAACAATTCCTCTAACTTTCTAGAAAAAGTTTGCTGCTGCGTTAAAATAGCATTTTTAGCTAGTTGTTGAGTTAAAGTTGAGCCTCCTCCTGCAATATTACCATGATGAATAAGTAGACTTACAAAGGCTCTCGCCATTCCTTTAATACTAAAACCTGGATTTGTATAAAAAGTCCGGTCCTCAGTTGAGATAACTGCGTTTTGCATATAAGGCGATATTTTATCCAATTCCACAAAGGTTCCCTTTTGTGAATAAAGATTTCCTGCTTTTTGTCCACTAGCATCATATATTTGAGTAGTTGTTGCTAGAGAAGCTTTTAAATTTGCTATATTGGAAGTTTTAACCTTAATTGTATAATAAGATGATGTGATTAAAATCACGGTTAAAAATACTAAAATTAGCCATCTAATCACTTGAAAACGGTGATTAAAATTTTTGATAAAAAGCCAAACAGGATTTGCCTTTTTATTTCGTGAATATTCCCTCATCTATATTCTCCTTTTAGGTAATCAGTTTGATTTTAGCACATTCACCAAATTAAACCAGAAAGCTGAAGATTTTTTATAAATATTATGTCAACTTATAGATTTACTAATAAATACCCAAATAACGAACCAGTTTCAGTTAATGACTTACTTAGACAGCTTTTGATTCCTAGAAAATGGCGTCATTTTTTGCGAATTGAAAAGAAGATATTGATTAATGGGAACTACCGTAACTTCAATGAATTAGTATTTCCCAATGATGAGTATTCAATTATGCTTACCCATGTAGAAAATCAGCAACACTCTATAACTCCAAGTGGCCATCTACCCACAATCATTTATGAAGACAAAAATATCCTCGTAATTAATAAACCTAGTAATCAAAAGACCCATCCCAACTTATTCGAAACAGATACTGCTATGAATGATGTAACAACTTATTTAGGTTATACCCCTTATATCATTCATCGCTTAGATATGCTCACTAATGGTTTATTATTGTTTGCCAAAAATCCTGCAGTTGTCCCAATTTTAAATCGGCAACTGACTACTAAAATAATGAAACGCAACTATTATGCGACAGTTAAGTTAAAAAACATCCCTAATCAAGGGACAATTGATTTACCTATTGCTCAAGATCCCAATGATCAACGTAAACGAATTGTTGACGATAATGGCTTAAAGGCAATTACTCATTATCAAGTCATTGCACGCAATTCAATCCAAAACACTATGACATTAAAATTAACCTTAGAAACAGGCCGAACACATCAAATTAGAGTCCATTTGGCAAGTATAAACTTACCAATTATTGGTGATCCTCTATATAATCCCGATTTTAATGGGGAAGCTTTAGCCTTAACAGCATATGAACTGAGCTTAATTTCTCCATTTACTTTTGATACATTAAAAGTCACTTTGCCAAACAAAAAAGACTATCCAAATGGATAGTCTTCTTTAATAGGGTAATAATTAAGATTATTCTTCGTTTAATGAAGAACGGTCAAATGATGCATCTTTAAGTTCATCATCGATAGTCTTAGTACCCATCCAAGAAATCATTTCCTTCATCTTAGCGGTAATAGCTTCAGTACCTGGTAATAAAAGCTTACGTGGGTCATAACCCTTGTGATCCTTGTCAAGGTCCTTTTCAGACATAATGTAATCACGAGTAGCTTCTTGGAATGCTAATTGGAATTCAGTGTTAATGTTGATCTTAGCAATACCAAGTTGAATAGCCTTTTCAATTTGGTCTTGAGGAATACCTGAACCACCGTGAAGTACAAGTGGAGTATCTGGAACTGCTTCAGCAATTTCCTTCAAACGGTCAAAGTTAAGACCCTTCCAATCTGCTGGGTAAACACCGTGGATGTTACCAATACCACAAGCAAGCTTGTCAACACCTGCAGCAACGAATGCCTTAGCGTCTTCAACTGATGCTAATTCACCACCGCCTTGGTTTTCACCAATCTTACCAATTTCAGCTTCAACAGAAATACCACGTTCGTGGGCTAACTTAACGATTTCCTTAGTCTTAGCCAAGTTTTCTTCAGTTGGAAGTGCGTGACCATCAAACATAACTGATGAGTAACCAAGCTTAATACATTCCTTAGCTGATTCAAAGTCACCGTGGTCCAAGTTCAAAATAACTGGAACTGAGATGTTCATTGCGTCCATTTGGTCAGCAACCATGTCCTTAACGAACTTGTAGCCACCCATGTACTTAGCAGCACCAGTAGAAACTTGAATCAATAATGGAGTTCTAGTTTCTTCTGCAGCACGTAATTCTGCACGAGTCCATTCCAAGTTGTTAGTGTTGTAGGCACCAACTGCATAGTGGTGCTTACGAGCTTCTTTAAAAATTTCATTACCATTGTCAAAATAAGCCATTGATATACCTCCTAGAAATTCTACAAGTTATATTCTACACACAAGTTCCAATATTAACAAGGTCTAGACTTACATTTCTTTTGGAGCGGCTACCCCTAATAAATGCAAACTTTCTGTCAAAACAATTGAAGTTGCTTTAACTAAAGCTAAACGGGCAGCTAATTGGTCATCTTCGTCAAGAATACGAACGTTTGCATAGTACTTGTTGAAGTGCTTAGCAAGTTTTAATGCAAATTTAGCAATAATTGATGGTTCATATTTTTCACTTGCTTTTGCTAAAACTGCTGGGAAGTCTGCTAAATCTTTGGCTACTGCAAATGCCCATTCATCACTTAAATCAAGTTCATCAATTGTAACAATTTGGTTAGCTTTTCTCAAAATACTTTGAGCACGGGCATTAGTGTATTGTACATAAGGACCTGTTTCTCCTTCGAAACGAACCACTTCTTCAAGGTTGAAATCGAAAGCATCTAAACGATCATTCTTTAAATCATGGAAAACAACGGCACCAATACCTACTTCATTAGCAACTTGTTCTTTATTTGGCAAGCTAGGATTCTTCGTTTCAATTTGCTTCATGGCAAGTTCAACTGCATCTTCCAAAACTTTATCTAAAAATACGACATTCCCCTTACGTGTTGAAAGCTTCTTACCACCTTGGGTAATCAAGCCAAATGGAATATGATGGATATCATCAGCCCATTCATGGCCCATCTTTTTCAAAACTTCTTTAAGTTGTTCGAAATATGCAGATTGTTCATTACCTACCACATAAAGTGCTTGAACAAAATCATAGTGCTTTTTACGATATTCTGCTGCAGTTAAATCACGGGTAGTATAGATACTTGTACCATCAGATTTTAAAATCATAGCTGGATTTTTATCTGGGCCTAAATCTACAACTTGAGCCCCACGAGATTCAACAAGGAGGTCTTTTTGACGTAATTCATCAACAATTGCATCCATCTTGTCATTGTAAAATGCTTCACCATGGTATGAATCAAACTCAACATTTAACTTCTTGTAAATTCGGTTAAATTCTTGTAAAGAAACCTTTCTAAACCAGTTCCAAAGCTTAACAGCTTCAGAATCGCCACCTTCAAGTTTCTTAAACCATGCACGACCTTCATCTTCAAGCTCAGGCTTTTCTTCAGCAACTTCATGGAATTTTACATAGTAGTGGAACAAACTATTAATTGGATCTTTTTTAACATCTTCTTCATTACCCCATAACTTATATGCAGTAATTAATTTTCCAAATTGAGTTCCATAATCTCCTAAGTGGTTAATTTTTATAGGAGTATAGCCAACCTTAGTCAAAATTTTAGCAATTGAGTTACCAATTACAGTAGAACGAAGATGCCCCATTGACATTGGCTTAGCAATATTAGGACTAGACATATCAATTGCAACATTACCACTACCCAAATTTTGGTTACCATAATTGTTCTTCTTAACCAAAACTTCTTCTAAAGTTTGAGAAATCAAAGCTGATTTCTTAATTGAAAAGTTAACATAAGGCCCCACAGCTTGAATTTTTTCAAAATTATCATCAGATAAATTTGCTACTATAGCTTTGGCAATTTCTGCTGGATTCTTGTGTAAAGTTTTAGCAAGAATAAATGCTGGGAAAGCATAATCACCCATTTCTGGATTCTTAGGGCGCTCAATCAAACTATTAATTTTTTCCTTTGGTAATTCAACTTGAGAAGAAATCAATTCAACTACTTTTTGTTTAAAGTCCATATCTACACCTCACAAATAAAAAAGTCTCCTTCTAGTTAGACTAGAAAGAGACGAGTATTAACCCGCGGTACCACTCTACTTGATGATAACATCCGCTTTGTTTATTAACATTAATGATAATCAAACACGCCTTCACCACTTCCACTATCTGTCTTCCACCAACACAGACTCGCTTAAAGCTTTCATGGCTACTACTTTTGACTTTTATTCACGTGCCATTATAACAGGCTTTTGTTTTTTTGGCTACCAAAACATTCTTTTAGTAGCTCAATGCTCTCTTTTGATCAAGAGTCCATTTCCCCATAAATTCATTTACTGACATACTTTCTTTTTTGCCAGTCCATGGGTTATTGTAATATAAAGTACCGTTATTATTATAGCCAGTTAAGGTAAGAGCATGATTAATGAAACCATTCATATTAGCTACCCAAACTACAACTAAATGACCGTGAATTAACTTATCTTTAATAGCATCTATACTTGCACCAGTCATGACTTGACTTGTACCTAAGTGCTTATTAACTACTGGTGCGATTCCAGTTGGAAATACCCACCAACCAGTTGAAGAATAAGGGCTACCAACAAACCCATAATTTCCATTACTACTACGTGGTGTTTCATTAGCAACTTGTAACTTACTTACATTTGCTCCTGCATATTGAAGCATCATAGTAACAGCAGTCATTTCACAACCTGTAGGCAGTTCAGGGAGCTGACTAATAACTGGAGCGTCATTTTGAACGTAATAGATTCCACCATATGGATCTGTAATAAAGGTTTGCTTTCCATTAATTATTGTTCCAGTTAATACTTCACCAGTGTTATTTTTAAAAATATATCGGTTGCCATCTTTGACAATATTTCCATTTAATCCAGTAGGATTTTCATATTTCAAGGAAACGTACTGTCCCATTACCCATTGGTTTCCACCTAAGTTGTACCACTTAGCACCATTAGCTGCTACTGCAACTTTGAAATATTGCCAAGAACTTCCATTACGTAAATAGCTCCCAGTTAAACCTTGCATCGTATCATAGTTTTTCCAAACTGCTACACCTCCAAGACCAGAATAATTTATACTCAAAACTCCTGTCTGATCTTGAACATTCATCCCATCATTAGATTTTTGTACTGGCGTAACATTCTCTTTTTTAGGTACTGAAAGATCAATTGCATAGTCGGACTTTACCCATTGATTTCCACCTAAGTTATACCACTTAGTTCCATCTTTCATTGTAGCTACTTTAAAATATTGCCAGGAACTTCCCTTTGACAAATAATGACCTGTTATGCCTTGATTAGTATCATAACTTTTCCAAACTGCCACGCCGCCTAAACCATTATAGTTAATTCTTATTACACCATTTCTATTTTCTAAATTAGCAGGTGCTACAGTTGACTGTCCAGCCTCTTGCTTTTTTGTTGTTTCGCCATTTGGCTGGGATTTATCAACAACATAATCGGACTTTACCCATTGATTTCCGCCTAAGTTATACCACTTAGTTCCATCTTTCATTACAGCTATTTTAAAATATTGCCAAGAACTATCTTTAGGTAAATAATGACCTGTTAAACCTTGACTAGTATTATAGCTTTTCCAAACTGCTACACCACCTAAACCATCATACTTAATTTTAACTACACCTGTTTGATTTTTTAATGTCTGCGGGATTACAACTGGCTGTTGTTGCGTACTTTTTTCAATTACATCTACATTTGAATGTGATTTTTCAATAGCATAATCTGACTTCACCCATTGATTTCCGCCTAAGTTATACCACTTAGTTCCATTATTTGTAGTTGCAACTTTAAAATATTGCCAAGAACTATCTTTAGGTAAGTATTGACCTGTTAAACCTTGATTAGTATCATAACTTTTCCAAACTGCTACACCACCTAAGCCATCATACTTAATTTTGACTACACCAGTTTGATTTTCTATCTTAGCATTTTCAGGTTTTAATGAGGTTACAGGCTGATTAGTTTCACTTTTTACAGTACCTAGATTCGAATCGGAAATAACATAATCTGACTTCACCCATTGATTTCCACCTAAGTTATACCACTTAGTTCCATCTGTGTTTGTCGCAATCGCAAAAGCTTGCCACCGCGTATTATTTCCTAAATAAGAACCAGTTAGTCCAGAAGCATAGCTATAACTTTTCCAAACTGCTACACCACCCAACCCATTGTATTTAATTTTTATAACTTCTCTAATAGGTTGAACCTTTACTGATTCATTTATTTTAGCACTTTCAATGTTTTCAGAACTTTCTGCCGCTTTAACAGATTGGGCACTGAAGAATAACGGAGTTAAGGCCAACAAAAAAGCACTTGATATTCCAAATTTTTTCATACTATACTCCTCCTCTTTAAACGATAAAAGTATACTACTAAAAAAACAGAAACTCTAGTGCTTATATATCATATTTTACTTAAAGAAAAAATGCCATATTCTAACAAAAATATTAGCTTGGTCAATATTTTCACGAACTGTAGCAGCTAATTTGGTGCCCTTACTTGAATAAATGCTTGGGTTATTAGTAAACAGATAGTAACCTGCTAGTTGGCCCTTCTTAATTGGTGCCTCAATTGCTGATTTAGAAAATGCTAATTTTCCTGTAGAACTTGTCTTTTGCCAAATTCCAGTATCTTTTTTAACCACTAAATTAGCAATCTTTTGGTTTCCATCATTTACTTTGATTCCTTTAAGATTGGTTAATTGTGTACCTTTCTTATAAATGTATAATTGATAATTGTTATATACATAGTCAAGCATTTTTTTAGTTTGTGTAAACCGACTTGGATCTGTACCATCTGCATGCTTAGCACCCATAACAATGGTAATTAATCTGCGACCTTTATATTTTAAAGTCCCTGCAAAACAAGCCCCAGCTTTTTCACTAGTACCTGTTTTCAAGCCATCCAAAGGATATGCACTATCATACTGTGATAGTCCTTTTAACATCCAGTTCCAGTTTTGCATTTTAGTTACAGTTGATCCATCCTTAAAATCTAGTTCAGCTAATTTAGAAGTATTAAGTATTTCAGGATAATCAGTCAATAAATGGTCAACTATTTTGGCAACACCAACTGCTGGAATCTCATTTTCAACATTTTTACCAGCTCCAGGATATGCATCTGAACCTACTTCACCATTTTTCAAACCACATGTGGTATATATTTGAGCATCAGTAATGTTCCATTTTTTTAGAAGCGTTCTCATTTGATTTACAGCATTTTCCTGACTTCCATAAACAGCCTGTGCCAACATCATTACTGCACCATTAGCTGATTCAATTAGTGATGCTTCATATAGTTGTTTAACTGTATATTGATGTTTTTCTTGCAATGGAACATTTGAATAATCTGAATTATTGCTCAACTTTACTATGTTCTTAGTAGGAGTCAATTTTTGATTCCAACTAAGCTTACCATCTTTGATAGCTTGTAATGTTAGATAAATTGTAATTAATTTAGACATTGAAGCAATCGGCAAAGCTTGAGCTGCATTTTTTGCATATAAAACTTCACCTGTTTTTTTATCAATTGTAATCGCAGCTTTAACATCTAAATTAACTTCATCTGCATTTATGTTATTAATACTAGTGCTTGCAGATACAGTTCCAGCAGTTAAAGCTAACGAACTAACTAGCAAAAAGCTCAATAAACAAATAATTGCTTTAAAGAATCGTTTCACTTTCTTACCTCTTATTCTAATGAAAATTGTTTCATAAGTTGGGGAATTTTAGCACTAAGTTGGGTTGGTAAAACCACATAACGCTTCTTGAATAGTTCATCCCCAGCCAAAGAATGCAAATAAACAGCACTTGCAACCGTTTCTATCTTAGCAGAAAACTGACCACAAAAACCAGCTAATATTCCTGTTAATGTATCCCCCATTCCTCCTGTTGCCATACCAGGATTGCCTAATGGGTTTTGATAAACTTTCCCAAAGCAGTCATAAATTTTAGTGTGATTAGATTTTAAAACCAAAATTCCATTATTATCTGGAAACAATGATTTCAGAACTGCAAAATTATCCCCATCTTCTTGAAATGGAATCTTTATCTGACTAACTCGCTCCCATTCTTTTTGATGAGGAGTTAACACTATCTTCTTTGCATTAACAGGCAATAAGGTATAATCTTCAGCCAACCAATCCAACGCACTGGCATCTAAAATAACAGTTTGTGTGCTTTTAACTGTATTTTTTACTAACTTCAATAACAATTTTGCTTGTGCATCAAGTCCCAAACCAGGGCCAATTGCAATTACATCGGAGTTTTCAATTGCTTCAACTAATTTTGTATCTCGCCAGTCTATAAACATAACTTCTGGAATACGACTATGCAATGAACATAAGTTATTAATATCAGTTGCAACACTGGTTAGTCCTGCACCCGAATTAACAGTAGCTTCAGCTGACATAATAATCGCTCCACCAAAATTGAGATTTCCCCCAATTAGCAAAACACGTCCATACATTCCTTTATATGAATTGCTAGGGCGCTTAAAAATTGTGGATCTAACCACTTTATCAGAAATTTCTATCATAATTCGCCTCATAAATATTATAACTACTTACATTTTAGCAAAAATTTGGTATGATAAATAACGTAATTAAAAGCCTCAATGGCGGAATAGGCAGACGCGCAGCGTTCAGGTCGCTGTTCTGGCAACAGAGTGCAGGTTCGACTCCTGTTTGAGGCATAGTAGCTCTAACATATGTTAGAGCTTTTTTATTACCCAGGAAATACTCAGCTAAATGCACTTATAAGTTGCGTAACTGCAACTATAAGTTGCTTGTTGCTATCTAGGCCTCTTGCTATAGTCAAAATAGTTGATTTTAAATATTTAGGAGGTCTTTTTATGAAAAAAGAAGAAAACAAAAAGAAGCCAATTTATAAAAGAATTTGGTTTTGGCTAGTAGTATTAATTTTGGTGGGAGCTGCAAGTTCAACATTTGGAAAAAACACTTCTAATTCAACTAGCTCATCAAATGCAAGTTCTTCTTCGAAGAGTTCAAGTAACGGTAATCTAGTTTCTTTGACAAACTTCAACAAAATTAACTTATCATCCTCAAATGGTGATAGTAAGGAAACAATCAGAAAGTTATTTGGAAAAAAAGAAGCATCAACTAGTTCATCGACAGTTGAAAATATAAAAACAGAGCTGCTAACTTGGGATAGTGTAGATAATGGTAGTTTTGCTTCAAACATTACAATTAATTTTGACAATGATCATGCGGTAGTCAAAAGTATCAGTGGTTTAAAAGTAAATCGTTCTAAGAAGTTATCACTGAGCGATTTTGAGGCAATATCTGATGGGCAATCACAAGATGATGTCAAAAAGAAATTAGGAGAACCTAATGGTTATACCATTACAGATTTAGCAGGCTATAAATCAGAAGTATGGGAATACACTTCTGGTATTAAAGGTAGCGTTGGTGCCAATTTCAACATCACTTTTACTGATGGTAAAGTTTCAGGAAAATCACAATATGAAATGAAATAAAAAAATTCTAGGATATATTTCTATATCCTAGAATTTTTTATTTTCTCTTAAAACAAAATGTTGCTATAAACAATATCCAACTAGCAAAATTAACAACAATCAATAAATTAAACCAAAGAGGAACCCTAAATGATAAAATCGCATTATTTACACCTATTTTACTTTGTACTACAGGATTACCGATTTCTGTTTTTTGCAGATGGGTTAACCTCTTTCCATTAACTATCAATTCTGATTGTTGATACATTATTAACGGTAAAGTAATCTTTTCTTTTTTAGAACTATTCCATTTCAACTCTAAAGAGCCATTTTTTAATACTCGATGTTGATATTTTATATAATCATCTTTTATAAATTTTTCATATAAATCTCTTACATCGTTAGGATTCAATTTTTTATTTGTTACTGGCAAATAGTCCGGCTTTATGTTGAGATAATATCTGAATAATTGACCTGGCTTATTACCAAAAGCTTCTACTTGTTGCTCATTAAAAACTTTTGATTTAGGAGAATATATCATCACTGAATTAGTTTGTGAAGAAGTTCTTTGCACCCAAGAAAAAGTTTCCTGATATGCAAAAATTGTTACTAAAGCAATACTAATTGTGTATATCCACTTTCCATATTTTGTATTTTTAAATAAAAGCTGACTACTATATGCTAAGCCCAGCATAAACAAAGCATAAAAAACAATTGTAAACCTAAATGGAAACTGGAATGATGAACCTAATCCTGGAAAGATTTTCTGTACCGTACTCCAATTAATTAACCAATTAGTAGCCAACAGCAAAAAGAGTGTCCCAACAAAAGTAATATAAAAATTATTTATATTCAGCTTAAAAGTAATAATTGCTAGTAATATTTGCAACAAAAACAAGATTGCAACAGCAATTAGAAAGTCTTTTAAAGCAACTCCTTTAGGTGATAAGTGGATGGTTGCTCCTGCTAAATCAAATGTCCCAGGACTTGATATTTTGTTTGTCCTATAAACTAACAAAAAACAACCCCAGATTGTGCCTGTCAATCCAATTCCCCAAAGAGCAGATTTTACTAATCCTAAAATGAAAAGCCCTTTATTTGTTGTTCTAATAAAACTTAAAAATAAGAATGGGCAAAATGCTAAAGCCAATAAAATAAAGGAAAGAAGGTGGATATTAGCTACTATTGCAAAAATCAAAGTAACGACTTGCCAATGATAAGGATTCTTTTTCTCTTCTAATAGATTAACTATTTGAATACAAAGATACGGCATTAAAGCCGCACCCCAAGCAGAAAAATTGCTCCCAATTAGCCAGACTGGAATCATTCCAACATTGTTATATAAAATAGCCAATATTACCCCCAGGTAACTAGGGCAATTAACCTTTAAGCACATCCGATATATTCCAATTCCGGAAATAAGCAAAAGAATTAAGCCAGAAACAATTTGATATTGAAACCAATTATTAGTAATAAAAAGTAATACACCATTTAACCAAGCAAACAAAGGCCCATAAAAAGCATTAACAATTTGTCCAGTTTGTTGAAATGTATAATTCATCTGAAACCAATTAAAACTGCCATTAGCCAATTGCATCTTTATATCATAAAAACGGGACCAGTGAAAAACAGTATCTGATCCCAAAATAGTCGCATGAAAAGCTATCTGTGGTAATAATGTACCTAGGCTAGCTACTAAAATAATAAAATAAGGTATTATAACCTTGATTCTTTCTTTATTCATTATAATGTTGTCACCCTAAAAATCTCATGTTATGCCTAACATAATAAAACCCTATTTTTTAGTTATCAATAACTATTCTTGCTAAATTAATATTCCTTCTAAATGGTCCATCTCATGTTGGCAAATTTCTGCTGCGAAACCTGTCAAAGTCAACTCCTGATTTTCCCATTTTTCATCAAAAAAAGCAACTTTTACCTCTTTAAATCTAAGTGTATTACGGCTTCCAGATAAAGATAAACATCCTTCACTAACTTGATAAGGATTCTTGCGTTCAAGAATCACTGGATTGAACATGACTACATCAAAGAAGCCAATATTCACGATAATTACTCTTTTAGAGTAACCAATCATATTAGCAGCCATACCAACACAACGTTCTTTATTAGCTTGCAAAGTATCCCTTAAATCTCGCCCAATCGACAAATCAGCTTTAGTTGCTGGTAAAGATTTTCTTTTTAAAAACATTTCGTCTTTAATTATTTCCTTAATCATCTACTCACCATCCAATAAGTTCATATTCTTAAATATTATCATAAAAAAAGGGCGCCCCTATCAGGGCGCNNGCGCCCCTATCAGGGCGCCCACTTTTTAAATTATTTAAATATTACCATTCATAATCTTCTACATCTGCTCTACCAAGACCTGTTGCATGATCAAGAATAATTCTTTGTTCATAACGAGCAACATTGCGCTTAGTTGCTTTAACCATATCTGGATTTACAGAAACATAATCAATTCCACTCTTTACTAAAAATTCCGTAAATTCTGGATATTCTGATGGAGCTTGTCCACAAATTGAAACTGTCTTTCCATCTTTGTGAGCCGTCTTAATCAAATGACGAATAGCTCTCTTAATTGCTAAGTTTCTTTCATCAAATAAGCTTGATACAGTATCATTATTCCGATCACAACCAAGTAAGAGCATCGTTAAATCATTAGAACCAATTGAATAGCCATCAATATATTGGTTAAATTGATCAGCTAAAATAATATTAGAAGGAATTTCAGCCATCATATAAATCTTAAAGTCATTGCTCCGTTTTAAGCCAGCCTCAGCCATAATTTCAATAACTTTCTTTAACTCATCTACAGTTCTGACAAATGGAATCATTACATTCAAATTAGTCAAACCATATTCATTTCTTACCTTTTTAACTGCTTCTAGCTCTAACTTAAAGGCTTCAATATACTTAGGATCATAATATCTTGATGCTCCACGCCAGCCTAATAAATCGGCACTTTCATGTGGTTCAAATTTATCGCCACCCTTTAAGTTACGATATTCACCACTCTTAAAGTCGCTAAAGCGCAAAACAACTGGTTTTGGATTCATAGCACGAGCAACTTTACTAATACCATTTGCTAATTCATTTACCACTCGTTCTGGGTGTCCAGTTTCAATCAAATATAATGGGTGTTGATGAATATAAGTAGTCCATAAGAATTCTTCTCTCATCAAACCAATTCCATCACAAGGTAAATCTTTATAACGATCTACTAAATCTGGATCACCTAAATTCATCATAACGCCTGTGGCAGTTGGAGCAAAGTATTCTGCAACAGGAGTTGCAACACCTTGTTTAGGCTTTTTAACCATATCAGCTACAACGCCTTGATATACAACCCCATTTTTAGCATCAACAGTGACTTCCTGTCCATCTTTCAAAACAGCAGTTGCCTTAGCGCCACGACTTGCAGTACCAACAATACATGGAATCTGCATTTCACGAGAAACAATTGCAGCGTGGCAAGTCATACCACCATTATTTGTTACAATAGCACTAGCTTTTTTCATTGCTGGAACCCAGTCTGGTGAAGTCATCAAGGTAACTAATACTTCACCATCTTTAAATTTATCAATATCTTCTGGGTTTTCAATCACATGAACAATACCATGTTTGATACCAGGACTTGCTGGTAACCCACTTACTAATACTTTGTGATCTGTAGTTAAGTTTTCATCGCTAGTATCTTTGGACATTTTTCCGGCCTTTTTTCTTTGAGACCAAACGGTTTCTGGACGAGCTTGAACTAGCCATAACTTATCATCTTCATCTAATGACCATTCCATATCCATATAGCAACCATAGTGTTTTTCAATTTCTTTAGCATAACTTGCTAATTGCTCAACTTGTTCATCAGTTAAGCAAGGCTTAGTTGCAATATCTTCTGGTACTTTCCGATCCTCTACACCGCCATCACGCAAACGGATAAGTTCAACATTTTTATTATTAATTGTTTTATCACTAATTTTGCCACTTGCTTTATCTACAACAAAGTTATCTGGCGTTACAGTACCTTGAACAATATATTCGCCTAAGCCCCATGAGCCTTCAATCATAACCTTGCTATCATCACCGGTAGCAACATTAACTGTAAACATAACGCCACTTGCCTTAGAAAAGGCCATCATTTGAACAGCAGCAGATAAAGCAACTTTTTCATGTGGGAATCCCTGCTTTACGCGGTAATATGTTGCTCGATCAGTAAAGGTTGAAGCATAGCATTCCTTAACCTTTTGAATGACATTATCACGTCCATGAACATTCAAATACGTATCTTGTTGTCCAGCAAAGGAAGCATCAGGTAAATCTTCAGCTGTTGCACTAGAACGAACTGCAACAAAAGGTTCATTTACTTTCATCTTCATTGCCAACTTATCGTAGTTATCACCAATTTCTTTAGCTAAGTCAACTGGCATCTTTGCAGCAACAATAAGTTTTCTAATTTGGCTACAAATCTTATGTAGTTCATCAGAATCATCAACATTTTTCAATGTTTTGAGTAGTGCATCGATTTTTTCATTTAAACCAGTTACTTTCATGAAGTAACGATATGCTGAAGCTGTAGTCGCAAAGCCATAAGGAACTGGTACGTTAGTTCCCGAAGTCAATTCACCAAGTGAAGATGATTTTCCCCCGACTAAATCAACATCTTCACGCTTTAATTCATCAAACCATAATACATTTGCATTTTTTCTTTGGTCCATAAAAATCCTCTAAAAGAAATGTCTTTCTTTTTACTATGTAACCGCTTTCTAACCACACTTATATATTGCTATTTTTTTATTAAATAGTCAATATTCATGTATAGACCAATTGCTATTATTTTCAAAGTTCTTTGGTACTTGTATTAAATTGAGAGGAAAAAATAACTCCGCTATACAAATAGCGGAGTTCGTTAAATCATGGATTCGCTAGTCTTTTAAAACAAAAAGCACAAAAATAAAAACGGCTATAGAATAGCCGTTATAAAAGACTGCTTAGACATTGTTATTAAATTACTGATTATAATCACTCAACTATTAGTAATTTATAAAATGACTAAATAATAATTTTTTAGGAGCTAGGCTTAGCTCCCTTCTTGCTATGCTATCATTCAAAATAATTATAGTCAATACAGAGTTAAATTGATAATTCCTAACTTTTAAAAACATATTATTTTTTACGGTTATTTTTACAATAGTAATATATAAAAGCTCCTATAAATAGAATAACATATACTAAACCTTCCATTTTTATCTCCTATAAGTTATAGTGTTTTACAACCTTCTAAAACTTTTTGTTATACGTAGTTTTAAATTTAACAGTTTTTCAACTTACTGATTTAACAACCTTCTAAAACCAGGCTTTATCAAAGAAAAAGCAACTTTTAGTTTTTCAACTTACTGATTTAACAACCTTCTAAAACATTGAAATTACTGCAGCTCTTTTAGGCGCTGTTTTTCAACTTACTGATTTAACAACCTTCTAAAACCGTTTTCTTATTAATTAGCTTACATTATTAGTTTTTCAACTTACTGATTTAACAACCTTCTAAAACATAGTGATAGTAGTAAATTCTTTTGCTAGTGTTTTTCAACTTACTGATTTAACAACCTTCTAAAACTTTCTATTATTGATGAGCCGTATGTATTCTGTTTTTCAACTTACTGATTTAACAACCTTCTAAAACTTAAACCAAAGCAACAAGGACGATATTCTAGTTTTTCAACTTACTGATTTAACAACCTTCTAAAACACCTCTTCACAACTAGCAATTACACCGTCTGTTTTTCAACTTACTGATTTAACAACCTTCTAAAACATATCAGCTTTAAAAGCAACAATATGTCCAGTTTTTCAACTTACTGATTTAACAACCTTCTAAAACGCTATCAGAAAGCACGGTGCTTACATGACAGTTTTTCAACTTACTGATTTAACAACCTTCTAAAACTCATCAAGGTCTAATTCTGGGAAAACACCTGTTTTTCAACTTACTGATTTAACAACCTTCTAAAACGATGCTGACTACTTCAAAAAGCACAATAAGGTTTTTCAACTTACTGA
>NZ_JBLTIM010000037.1:0-267 GCF_055362665.1 Lactobacillus fornicalis | reverse complement strand
TTCAAAGATGGTGATACACCAGTTAAAACAGTAGAAGTATCAGGTAAGCCTGGAGACAAGGTGCCAGTAAGTGAAGAAGATCAAAAGATCCCAGATGGTTATGAATTAGTGCCTGGTCAAGAAGTACCAACAGAAGTTGATTTCCCAAGTGATGGAACAACTCCAAGTGAAACAGTTGTTAAGATTCAAAAGAAGACACCAGACACTCCATCAACTGATCAACCAGCAGGAAAGATTATTTTCAAAGATGGAGACAAGCCAGTTAAG
>NZ_JBLTIM010000036.1:0-110506 GCF_055362665.1 Lactobacillus fornicalis | reverse complement strand
TTGTCGATAATGTTTTCCCCAAAGTCTCCACTAAACCTTCATAATTTTGTGGCACAATTGAACAAGAAAAGATAATTAATGCGACAATTATAATTGTAATTAATAGGGTTGAGATTGAAAATAGCATTTTTTATTCCTCCTTATGAGTATTTTATTATATTTGCTTTAATTTAGATATCAAATAGTCTGAAATATGATAAGCTAGAAACATTGTAAATATAAGGAGCGATTTTATGGCAGTTTTAGAGCAAACATACCTAGACTTATTAAAAAACATCATGGAAACTGGTCATGATAAAACTGATCGAACAGGAACAGGAACACGTTCAAGATTTGGCGCTCAAATGCGTTTCGATTTATCAGAAGGATTTCCTCTGTTAACAACAAAAAAAGTGCCATTTGGGTTAATTAAAAGCGAACTTGTTTGGTTTTTAAGAGGAGATACCAATATTAAGTTCTTATTAGAACACAATAATCATATTTGGGATGAATGGGCCTTTAAAAAGTGGGTTAATTCTGATGATTATCATGGTCCAGATATGACAGACTTTGGACTTAGAAGTCAGGCTGATAGTGAATTTAAAAAGCAATATGATGAACAAATGCAAATATTTACCAAGCGTATTTTAGAAGATGCAGATTTTGCTAAAAAATTTGGTAACTTGGGTGATGTTTATGGGGCACAATGGCGTCATTGGAAAAAAAGGTCTGGTGGTAGTATTGATCAAATTCAAGAAGTATTAAATCAATTAACTATCCATCCTGATTCTCGAAGAATGATTGTTTCAGCTTGGAATCCAGAAGATGTGCCAACTAGTGCTTTGCCACCATGTCATACATTATTCCAATTTTATGTTGCTGATAATAAGTTGAGTTTGCAGCTATATCAACGAAGTGGGGATATGTTTTTAGGTGTTCCGTTTAATATTGCATCTTATTCTTTACTCCTAAGCTTAGTTGCAAGACAAACAGGACTAGAAGTTGGCGAATTTGTTCATACACTTGGGGATGCACATATTTATAAAAATCACTTTGACCAAGTTGAAAAGCAATTATCGCGTGATCCTTTTGATAGTCCAAAGCTTTGGCTTAATCCAGCTAAAAAAGATATTTCTGATTTTGAAATGGAAGATATTAAGGTAGTAGACTATAAACATCATGGTGTTATTAAGGCACCAGTAGCTGTATAGGAGATAATAATGTTAAGTTTTGTATGGGCAGAAGATAATAAACATCAAATTGGTTATAAAGGACATCTCCCATGGCATTTACCAGCTGATTTAGCACATTTTAAAGAAAAAACTATGGGAAAAACGATGGTAATGGGAAAAAAGACTTTTCTTAGTTTGCCATTTGTTTTGCCCAAACGAAAGCACTTAGTATTAACTCATGATGAAGCACTAATTCAAAAATATAAAACTAATAATCAAGTAAATTTTGTCACTTCTATGGAACAGTTAAGGAAGTATTTATTAAGTCATAAAGAAGATGAAGTTGCGGTTATTGGTGGAGTAAGTGTTTTTGAGGGGTTAAAGGATATCGTAGATTGTCTTGAAAAGACAGAAATTGATGGAGAATTTAAAGCAGATACTATTATGCCCAAAATTGACTATTCAGCTTTTAAATTAATAAAAAAAGAAAGTTTTACTGCTGATAAAAAGAATCCATATGATTACAGCTTTTTAACTTATCTTAGAAAGTAGGAAGCAATATGAAAGAAAAAATTACTAGCTTAATCAAGTCTGATGATTTTCGCGAATTTGTGATTTATGGTTTTATCGGTGTTTTTGGCCTTTTTATTGATTTTGGCTTATTTTGGTTGTTAACCAAATTTACATCTTTACCAGTAGAAATTGCTAATTTTATTAGTTCAAGTTGTGCATTGGTTAATAACTTTTATATGAATACATATCTAAATTTCCATGTGCGTGATCATTTATTAAGCCGATTTATTAAATATTATATTATTGGTCAAATCACTACTTTGATTACAACTACTTGCTTGTTTATTTTTGTTACTTTAATGCATCAAAATGAAATGATTGTTAAGGTAATTTCAACGTTTTTAGCAACGATGTTACAATTTGTAGTTAATAAGGTATTTACTTTTAAAAAGAATGAATTATAAGAAGCTGTGATGAGCTTCTTTTTTTGATTATTGACGGAGATGGCTATGGATATTATGCTCATTTTATTGGTATAATTGAATAGTGAAATTTACTTAAAGAAGGATAAAAATGGATAAACTTTCAATTATTGTTCCTTGTTACAATGAGGAAGAATCAATTCCTTTATTTTATGAGGCAGTTCAAAAAGTCGTAACTAAAATGGACATTGAACCAGAATATTGGTTTGTAAACGATGGTTCTCATGATAATTCGCTTGCGGAAATGAGAGCTTTGCATGAAAAAGATGAAAAGCATGTCCACTATATTTCTTTTTCTAGAAATTTTGGTAAAGAAGCTGGCTTGCTTGCAGGTTTAGATGCTGCAACAGGTGATTATGTAGTTGTGATGGATGTTGATTTGCAAGATCCTCCGGAATTTCTACCAGAAATGTATAAGGAGTTACAGAGTGGTGAGTATGACTGTATCGGAACACGCCGAGTTGACCGAACAGGTGAAGCAAAGATCAAATCATTTTTAAGTGATATGTTCTATAAATGTATTAATAAAATTTCCAATACAGAAATTGTTCCAGGTGCACGTGATTTTAGAATGATGACTCGCCAAATGGTAGATGCAGTTCTTTCAATGAGAGAATATAGTAGATTTTCTAAAGGAATTTTCTCTTGGGTAGGATTTAAGACCAAATATCTTGATTACCATAATGTAGAAAGAGTCGCAGGAGAAAGCGATTGGTCTACTTGGCAATTATTTAAATATGCTATGGATGGAATTAGTGATTTTTCACAAGCACCTTTGAGTTTAGCTGTTTGGACTGGTTCAGTTACTTCAGCGATTTCTGTAATTAGTATAATTTTTGTTATTATTAGAAAGATTATATCACCTATGAGTAGTATTTTTGGTTGGGCATCAATGGTTTCAATCATTTTATTCTTAGGTGGAATTCAATTGCTATGCATTGGGATTGTTGGCAAGTATATTGGCAGAATTTATTTACAAGTAAAACATCGTCCAATTTATATTGTTAAAGAGAAAAAATAACCAAAAGATTTCTTACTTTAAAGTGAGAAATCTTTTTATTTAACAAAGTATAAAATGCATATCGTTTGTAAAAAAATAAAAGCGGTTACAATAACTGTAGAGCCATAATATCATTTTGTAGTAAAGGAGTAGTATTATGAAAAAAATAACTGCTTTTTTAATTAGTTTGGTCATTTCTGCAGCTCTACTTTTTATTTTTAGAAGTAATATTTGGTTAGCAATTACTTTTACAGTATTTGTTGGAATATCAGTTGCAGGACTGTTTTCGTCTTTTGCTAAGTAAAGAAAAAGGTATTTAGTTGAGTATATAAATCTCATACTAAATACCTTTTTTATGCGGCACTACTCGTACCATCATTATAATTTAAATTATAGCCGGGTTGTACATTGAAAATATATACATTGAACCGTATCGTATTTTCCCCAGTAGATTGTGCTTCCATCTGAACTCCACGTGCAAGTAGTTCATTTCCTCTAAAAATTGGTGTTACACGATATCGAACAAAGTGGTTGCTAGACTCTTTTATATAGCCAGCAACTTCATTTTCATATTTCAGCATATCTGGATCATTTAGTTGGCGAGTGCCAGTAATTAAGTTTTTCCAATTGTTATTTTGACCGGTAAGTTGATAGCCGATTAAATGGCAACGATTATATAACCATCCACCACTAATTCTCTTATTGTGCCAGCCAGTTGGATTAACGTGTAGCGGTTCACGCTTGGCTTTTGGCATTAAACTTATATTGAGCAAAGCATTTGCAGATGTAGCTCGATTCAAATTATCTAAATCTCCATAGCTTTGCCAAGCCCCATTAGCTGTTGATAAATCCGATTTAGTAAATGAAGGATTGTTATTGTTTACGGTAATTACATCTTCACCATTATAATTTAAGCTTGCCAAGTTAGCATTGTTTTTTTCTGATTGAGGTAAATCAGTTGGGGATGCTTTCCCTAACTTTTTGAGGGCCTTTTTATAATCCTTGATTTGAGTTTTTAACTCTTGAATTTCATCAGATAGTTCAGCATTTTCATCAGACAGTTGTTCTGATTTTTTTACTTCACTTTTATCATATTTAACTTTAGTAATAACTTTTGGCTTTTGACTTTCTTGTACAGAACTAAGGTTGCCATTAATTCCAGCTCCAAAAAATAAAATGGTGAGTAAGATAGAAATTAATAATTTTTTATTTTTCATTATCTTTTAGCCCTTCTATATCCAGCTGCAATAGCTTCTTGTTCAGAATTAAAAAATACTGCATTTGCGCTATTCATGTTGTAACCAGCTTGACCAGGAACATGATAAATTTTAGAGCGTGCATTACCAACTATTCTTCCAGTAGTTGCAGTATTAAAATCGCCTTGATTGATCTTTGTTGTGCTTTGTCTTTGTTCTTGAGCCTTAGCCTGAGCAATTGAGCTACTTTCTGCTGCAGCTTTACTAGATTGAGTTTCTTTTGAACTTGCGATTGCTTCAGATTCTTCTTCAGCGCTAGAAACTTGTTCTTTTAGTTGATCTGCTTGTTTTTGTAAGCTAGACTTTTCAGCGTTTAAACTTTCATTAGTAGCCTTATTGCTGGAAAAATTATCTGCTTTAACCTTTTTCACAAGATAATGTGTTGCCGGTTTAGTGGTAGGGTGGGTAGTAACAGCCAACCCTAATGCTGAAATACTAAAAACCACCGCATAAATTCTAATAGAATGTGGTTGAGCTTTAAACAACCACTTTTTGGCTATGAAATAGCCAATAATGGACAAAAATATCCATAAGAAAAAATTTCCCATAATTAAACTCCCTTTTTTCTAAATTAAGCACAAAAATAATTTTCCCGAATTTTAGAAATTATTGCAATATTTTTTGGCAAAATAAAAAGGCCTCAAGGGCCTTTAAATATTTGATTATTTATTTTTTAATAAATCGCGAATTTCTCGTAAGTATTCTTGCTCTGGAGTGGGACCAGCTGGCTTTTGTTCTGGTTTGGGCATTAGCTTGTTAACACTCTTTACAATTAAGAATACTACAAATGCAATAATTAAGAAATTAATTATAGAATTGATAAAGCTACCAAATTTAAAACTAGCTCCGCCAACTTTCAGAATAAGGTTAGATAAATCAATTTTACCTAAAAATAATCCTAAAAATGGGTTTAATAAGTTAGTTACTAAGGAATTAACAATTGAAGTAAAAGCAGATCCAATAATAACACCAACAGCTAAGTCTAAAACATTTCCTCTTGAAATAAAATCTTTAAATTCTTTAATCATATATACCTCCTACTTTAAATATGATAGTCAAAATAAATTTATATTTCAAACAAATTTCGCTTGACACAATGAGAGAAACATTATAATCTAGTATCAACAAATTTAATTAATTAATCTTGATCTTGAATAGCAGAGTAGTTGAAGTAATTCATGATTTAGAGAGCTCCGTTAGGTGAAAGGGAGACTTGAATCTTTGATGAACATGGGCTAGGAATGATCACTAATGGCGATATTTAGTCATTAGCGGGGTTGCTCTCGTTAACAAAGCAAGGTATTTCTAGAGATACTTAGTGAGGTTTATTATGCAAGTAATAAACAAATTAAAGGTGGTAACACGAGCACTCGTCCTTTTAGGATGAGTGCTTTTTTGTTTGAAGAAAGAGGTTTTGTAAATGAGAAAAAAGCGGAGAAAGAATCGAATTATTGCTAGTGTATTTGCAATATTTTTACTAGTTGCAGGATATTTTAGTTTTGTATATCAGGCTCCAAAAGAAAGTAGTAAAACAGTCACTATTGGAGTTGTGGGCCAAACTAAAGAAGATGCCAAAATTTGGGATAGTGTAGCCAAAACTGCAAAAGCAAAATATGGAATTACCATTCAGATTAAGAATTTTACTGATTACAATCAACCAAATAAAGCCTTGTTAAATGGCGATATTGATTTAAATGCTTTTCAGCATTTTGCATTTTTAGATGCTTGGAATAAAGCAAATAAAGCTGATATCGTTTCAATTGGTAAAACTATCATTGCTCCGATTAGATTATACTCATTGAAATATAAATCAATTAACTCCTTACCTGATGGTGCAACTATTGCAGTACCTAATGATGCTTCAAACGAATCACGTGCGCTTTATGTTCTCAAAAATGCAGGGTTAATTAAACTCAAAAGTGGGAAGAAGATTGTTAGTGTAGCAGATATTACTTCCAATCCAAAGAACTTGCAAATTAAAGAAGTTGCGGCAGATCAAGCAGGAAGAATAATAAAATCTGTTGACGCTGCAGTAGTTAATAACTCATATGCTGCTCCAGCTGGTTTAGGCGATAAGCAAACAATTTATGTTGAACCAGTTAATAAAGATAGTGAGCAATGGATTAACTTGATTGCAGCAAGAAAGAATGATAAAAACAAGCAAATTTATCTTGATGTTGTTAAAGCTTACCAAACAAAGAAAACAAAAGAATTAGTTAAAAAATATTATGGAAATACTGAATTAACCGGTTGGGATATCAAAATTAAGTAGGAGGCAAATATGAGCATTATCGAATTAAATAATATCTCAGTTACCTTTAAGCAAAAGAAAGAAGTTGTTAAAGCTGTTGATGGTGTAACTTTAAAAATTCAAAAAGGTGATATTTTTGGAATTTTGGGTTTCTCTGGAGTAGGGAAGTCAACTTTAGTTAGAACAATAAACTTGCTACAAAAACCAAGTGCAGGTGATGTTGTAGTTCAAGGCACAACATTTGTTAAGAATGGCCAAGTTGCTATTTCTGGGAAAGAATTACAAAAGCATCGTCGAAAAATTGGTATGATTTTCCAAAGTTTTAATCTTTTAAATGAAACTAGTGTGCTAGAAAATGTTGCTTTTGCACTGCGACACAGTAACTTATCTGATGAAGAAATCGAAGAAAAAAGTTTACGTTTACTTGAACTAGTTGATTTAAAAGAAAAGGCTGACTTTTATCCCAGCCAATTATCTGGTGGGCAAAAACAACGTGTGGCTATTGCTCGTGCTTTAGCTAACGATCCAGAAATTTTATTATCTGATGAAGCTACAAGTGCTCTTGATCCACAAAATACTAACCAAATTTTAGATCTATTGAAAAAGTTAAACAAGGAACTTGGCTTAACTATTGTTTTAATTACGCACCAAATGGAAGCCGTAAAGAAAATTGCCAATCGTGTGGCGGTTATGGAACATGGACATTTAATTGAAGAAGGTAGTTTAAAACAAATCTTCTTAGAACCTAAGAAAGAATTAACTAGAAACTTTGTAGGTGGTTCTTCTGCTGCTATTTCAACTCTTAATAAGCTTAATTTGGATAAATTATCTGAAAATGAAGCAATTTATCAGCTTACATATTCTTTAAGTAACGTAACCAAGTCAATTATTATTGAATTGTATTCAAAACTTGGTGTTGAGGTAAGTATGCTTTATGGAAATGTAGAGCTTTTAAATGAAGAACCAATTGGTACGTTAGTTGTCTTATTAAAAGGTGATTTCGAAAAGCAAAAAGCTGCTCGAGAATTTCTAGCAAAAGAAAATGTTTTAGTAACAGAGCTTGATGAAAGGGGACAAATAAATGCTTAAATTATTACAACAATATTTACCAAATGTCTTTTCTTTAGGTTGGAGTGGGGATGCAGGTTGGGGAACTGCAATCTTTCAAACACTCTTTATGACATTTTGGTCAGCTATTTTTGGTGGTTTTTTAGGACTTATTTTTGGTGTGATTTTGGTTTTAACTGAAGAAGGTGGAATTTTAGCAAATAAATTTTGGTATAATTTGGCTGATAAAATTGTTTCAATCTTTAGAGCAATCCCATTTGTAATATTGCTGGCATTTATTGCACCAGTGACTCAAAAAATTGTTGGTACACAGATTGGTATAAAAGCCGCTCTTGTTCCATTGACTTTGGGAGTTTTCCCATTTTATGCACGACAAGTTCAAGTGGCTTTAAAAGGGATTGATCCAGGTAAGATTGAAGCTGCTTTATCACTGGGTGCTACAACTAAAGATATTATTTTTGAAATTTACTTAAAAGAAGCCAGAAGTGAATTAATTCGTGTTTCTACTGTAACTGTTATTTCGCTTATTGGATTAACTGCAATGGCTGGAGCTGTAGGCGCTGGAGGATTAGGTAATACAGCAATTTCATATGGTTATAACCGCTTCAATAATGATGTTACTTTGGTAGCAACAATATTAGTCATTATTTTAATTTTTATTACTCAAGTTGTTGGTGACTTTTTAGCAAATAAATTTAATCATCAAGTTCGTTAATTTTTTCTCAAAGTCCTTGTATTTTTATACAAGGACTTTTTTAATAGATATATAGCTAAGTTCAAATATTTGAAAATTTATCTAGTTTTTTTGAATATTTAAATAAGATAGGTGTATAATAAAGCTGTTAGCGCTATCAAATGCTAAATTTCAGTAAGGAGATTATTTAAAATGGCTGAACAAGAATACAGAATTGAAAGCGATACTATTGGTCCTGTAAAGATTCCTAAGGATGCATTATGGGGTCCTCAAACTGAAAGAAGTCGTAATAACTTTCCAAGTGGTGAATTAATGCCACTCCAAATTATTCGTGCATTCCTTCACTTAAAGAAGGCTGCTGCTCAATCTAATGTTGAAGTTGGAGATGAACCAGAAGAAAAGGGTAAGGCAATTGAAGATGCAATTGAACACTTACTTGCATTAAGCGATGAAGACTTACGTAAAGACTTTCCACTTCACGTTTTACAGACTGGTTCAGGTACTCAAAGTAACATGAACGTTAATGAAGTTGTTGCCAACCTTGCTAATAAGTTACACCCAGGCCTTAACATTTTGCCAAACGATGATGTTAACCGTGGTCAATCATCAAACGACACATATCCAACTGCTATGAACATTGTTGCAGTTGAAGCAATTGATAAGCTTGAACCAGCAATTGAACACTTGATTAGTGAATTAAAGGAAAAACAAAATAAATATTGGAAGACTGTTAAAGTTGGACGTACCCACCTTCAAGATGCAACTCCTTTGACATTTGGTCAAGAAGTTTCAGGTTACATTTCAGCACTTAAGCATGACTTAGAATACATTCGCCAATTGAAGCCAACTTTATATGAATTGGCTATTGGTGGTACTGCAGTAGGTACTGGTTTGAATGCTGCACCTGGTATGACTGAAAAGATTGCAGGTAAACTTTCAGAAGTTTATGGTCATGAATTTAAGGTTGATACTAACAAGTTCTGGGGCTTAGCTCACCACTCTGGTATTGACGTAATGCATGGTGCACTTAAGACTTTAGCAGCTGATATGTTCAAGATTGCTCAAGACATTCGTTTCTTAGCATCAGGTCCTAGAGCTGGTTACAATGAATTAAATATTCCAGCAAATGAACCAGGTTCATCTATTATGCCTGGTAAGGTTAACCCAACTCAAGCAGAAGCTGTAACGATGGCTGCAGCTAAGGTGTTTGGTAACGACACTACTATTACTTTCACTGCTTCACAAGGTAACTTTGAAATGAATGTTTACAAGACAGTTATGATTGCAGCCTTCCTTGACTCTTGTGATATCTTAACTGGTACTATTACCGGCTTTGCTGATAAGATGATTCATGGCTTAACTGTAAATGCTGATCGTATGGATGATTTACTTGAAAATTCCTTGATGACTGTTACAGCTTTGTCACCACATATTGGTTACCACGAAGCTGCAACAATCGCTCAAACAGCTGACAAAGAAGGCACAACTTTGCGTGAAGCTGCACTTAAGTCTGGAAAAGTTACAGAAGAACAATATAATGAATGGATGGACTTACTTAAAATGACCAATATTGATCGTAGTAAGCCAGAAGACTAATTAAAGGAGAGTTCTTGATGGCGAAATTCGTTTTCACACCAAAAGAAAGTTCTGAAATTGCTGCAAGTTATGATGCAGTGATTGTTGGTGCTGGTGGTACTGGCCTAACTGCTGCAATGCAAGCACACGAATTGGGACTTAAAGTTGCTGTTTTTGAAAAAAATGAAGGTTTAGGTGGTAACACTAATAAAGCTTCTAGTGGGATGAATGCTTCTGAATCAAATGTTCAATATGCTCAAGGTATTATTGACAATAAAGAAGATTTTTACAAAGAAACTTTAAAAGGTGGCGGTTTGTTAAACGACCGTGACATGTTGAGATATTTTGTTGATCACTCTGCAATTGCTATTTCATGGCTTGAAGAACATGGTATTGATTTAACTGATTTAACCATTACTGGTGGTATGAGCAAAAAGCGGGCCCACCGCCCAGCTTCAATGGCTCCAGTTGGTGGTTACTTGATTACCGGCTTACTTAAAAAGATTCAAGAAGAAGATATTCCAGTCTTTAACAAGGCAAAAGTTACTAAACTTGTTGAAGCAGATAAGAGCGTTACTGGAATTGAAGTAGAAACTGAATCCGGTCTTAAGAAAGTTTCAGCTAAGGCAGTTTTACTTGCTTCTGGTGGATTTGGTGCTTCAAAGGAAATGATGAAAAAATATCGTCCAGACTTAGTAGATTACAAGACTACTAACCAAGCTGGTGCAACAGGTGATGGCTTGAAGTTAGCTGAAGCAGTTGATGCTCAACTTATGCAAATGGAATATGTTCAAGTTCACCCAACTGCTCAAACTGATGGGGCTCGTACTTTCTTAATCGGTGAAGCTGTTCGCGGTGAAGGTGCAATCTTAGTTAACCGTGCGGGTAAGAGATTTGTTAATGAACTTAATACTCGAAAGATTGTTTCAAATGCAATTACTGGTTTAAATGAAGATGGAGCTTACCTAATCTTTGACCAAGGAATTCGTGATCACGTTAAGGCTGTTGAATTTTATGATGCTATTGGCTTGGTTAAGCATGGCGCAGGTCTTGCTGAATTGGCTAATGAAATTGGTGTTGATGCAGCTAACTTAGAAGCAACAGTTAAAACTTGGAATGAAGCTGTTAAAGCTTCAAATGATACTGAATTTGGTAGAAGTACAGGTATGGATCGTGGCATTGAAAAAGGTCCATTCTTTGCAATTCACATTCACCCAGCTATTCACTACACGATGGGGGGGATTCACATCACTCCAGAAACTAAAGTTCTTGATACCAATGGTAATGTGATTAAAGGCCTTTACGCTGCTGGTGAAGTATCAGGCGGACTTCACGGCAATAACCGAATTGGTGGTAACTCAATCGCTGAAACAGTTATTTTCGGTCGTCAAGCTGGTATGCAAATGGCTAAATTTGCACGTGAAAATTAAAAATCATATTTTATAAGAGGAGTCTATTTTAGACGCCTCTTATTTTTATAAAAGTTAAAAAATAAAGATAAATTTGAAAAAAGTAAAATAAAGAGGATAATCAATACTGGCGAACCCGAATAAGGCTCGTACTTGAAAATAGGCATTTGCCTATCAGGAGGGAATTTTTATGAAAAATTTGGCTAAGGTAAACTACCGTGGGTTTATCGTGCCAGTTGTTGTTGGAGTCTTACTTTGGCTTCTAACAGCAGTTAGACCAACTGGAATTAGTGTTTCTGGTTGGCATTTGTTTGCAATATTTTTAGCAACAATTATTGCATGTATCACTAAACCTCTCCCCATTGTCGGAGTCGCTATTATTAGTTATGTCTTAATTTTGCTAACTGGCTTAGTCAAGATGAAATTTGCACTTACTGCGTTTGCAGATTCAACTCCGTGGATGATTGCCATGGCATACATGATTGCACGTGGTTTTGTAAAGACTGGTTTGGGAAGAAGAATTGCCTTAATTTTTGTACGTAATTTTGGTAAAAAAACATTGGGATTAGGCTATTCACTTTCATTAATTGATTTATTAGTTGCTCCCGCAACTCCTAGCAATACAGCTCGGTCAGGTGGTATTGTATTACCAATTATTCAATCGTTATCTGAAACTTTTGGCTCAAAGGTTGGGGATGGTACAGAAAAGAAAATTGGTTCATATCTGGTTTATAATGAATTTCATGCCAATACAATTTCATCCTCTCTTTTTATGACAGCTTCGGCTCCAAATGTTGCAGCAGTCGGACTTGCAGAAGCAAATGGCGTTCATATTTCATGGTTTGAATGGTTATTTGCAGCACTTGTTCCTGGGTTGATAGCATTTTTAGTTGTTCCATTCATTATTTATAAGATGTATCCACCAGAAATTAAAGAAACCTCTAATGCTAAGCAGTGGGCGGATCATGAGCTTGAAAAAATGGGTAAGATGACAATAGCTGAAAAGCTGATGCTGACAATTTTTGTGCTTGCTTTAGTTTTATGGATGGTATCAAGTTTTATTGGATTAGATGCAACTTTAGTTGCTTTCTTGGCAGTCGCCTTGCTACTACTTTCTGGAATTTTAACAACAGATGATTTGTTGCATGAAACAGGTGCTTGGAATGTTGTTGTTTGGTTCTCGATTTTAATTTTTATGGCTAGTCAATTGAGTGTCCATGGTGGGGTTATTCATTGGTTACAATTGTTTATTAAGCATTCCATTAAAGGGATGAATCCCATGCTAGTAATGGCTATCTTGGTATTAGTATATTTCTATACACATTACTTTTTTGCTAGTGGAACAGCTCATGTTGTTGCAATGTATGCTCCATTTTTACTTATTGCACAAGGTGAGGGTGTTCCAGTAATGTTTGCAGCTATCATGCTTGGAATTACTGGTGCCATTTACCAATCAACAACGCATTATTCTTGTGGTCCTGCTACAGCTTTGTTTGCATCTGGTTATGTTAAACAAACAGATTGGTGGAAAATGAGTTTTGTTTTGGGATTGTTTTATCTTGTCCTTTATGGTGTAATTGGTGGCATTTGGATGAAAATTATTGGCCTTTAAGTTTATTTGAATATTTAAAATAAGAGCAATTCACTTTTTATAAGTTGGATTGCTTTTATTTATTTTAACAATGTGAATTAGTTAACTTTAAGAAAGCGCAGACATGTCTTTTTACTGGAAGCGTTTAACTTATTGAAAAAACAGCATATTTTTTGAAATTTTATAAAATATCGCCGAAAAATAGTGTATAATTATTGTGCAATGCTTAGCAAGCGCAGAATCACTTACTACTTTGCGAGTTTGTTAGCGGGAAGTAATCCCAGGAGGATTTTTTATGAAACATTTGGAAAAGGTGAACTATAAAGGCTTCATCATTCCAATTATTGTTGGATTGATTTTCTGGTTCACGACACCTGTTAGACCAGCAGGAGTTACTGTACAAGCATGGCATATGTTGGCGATTTTTTTAGCGACAATTATGGGGTGTATTTTTAAGCCCTTGCCAATTGCTGCTACAACTTTAATTGGATATACTTTGACTATTTTTCTTGGTTTAGCTCCAATTAAGGACGTTGTAGTTAAAGGGCATACAGTTGATTTATCTGCTTTGTCAGCTTTCTCCAATTCGGCTGCTTGGCTAATTGCAATGGCATTTATGTTGTCTAGAGGAATTATTAAGACAGGCCTTGGAAGAAGAATTGCTTTTTATTTTATTGAATGGTTTGGACACAAGTCATTAGGTTTAGGTTATTCTGTAGCAGCAATCGATTTAGTAGTTAGTCCAGCAACACCATCAAATACGGCACGCGCTGGTGGTATTGTTTTCCCATTGGTAGAATCTTTAGCCGAAAACTTTGATTCAAAGCCCAATGATCCAAGTCGTAAAAAAATGGGTTCATTTTTGACCTTTGTTGAATTTCATGCCAATTTAATTACATCAATGCTCTTTTTGACTGCTATGGCTCCTAATTTAGTTGCTGTAGAATTGGCTAAGTCACTTGGAGTAAATATTACTTGGATTGGTTGGTTTGAAGCAACTTGCGTTCCTGCTTTATTAGCATTACTTATTGTGCCATTTATTATTTATAAAATGTATGGCCCAGATATTAAGGAAACTCCTAATGCAAAAGAATGGGCAAGTGCTGAATTAAAGAAGATGGGAAAATTATCTGTACCTGAAATGTGGATGGCTGGTATTTTCTTATTAACTTTGGTTCTTTGGATGTTATCAAGTTCAATTTCACTTGATGCAACTTTAATTGCTTTCATTTCTATGTCACTTCTTTTACTTACTGGTGTTTTATCAAATGATGACTTCCTTTCAGAAAAGGGTGGCTGGAATGTTTTAGTATGGCTATCAATTCTAGTTTATATGGCCAATCGTTTAACTAAATTTGGCTTTATTAAGTGGTTATCTGAAACTATTTCTAAATCAGTTGGTCATGATAACTGGATAATTGTTTTAATTATTTTAGGTGTATTACTATTCTATACACATTACTTATTTGCTAGTGCTACTGCTCACAACACTGCAATGTATGGCCCATTTTTAGCAGTTGCCTTAAGTGCAGGTGCCCCAAAGATGGCAGCAGCAATGTTTTTAGCAATCTTTTCAGCTATTATGGCTTCAACTACCCACTATGCAAATGGACCAGCCTCAGTTTTAGCAGGTAGTGGTTATGTTGAACAAGGAGAATGGTGGAAGATGAACTTCATTCTCGGTTTGTTCTACATCGTTTTCTTTATCGTCTTTGGTTTAGGCTGGATGAAGATTATTGGCTTATGGTAGTTAGTGATTAATTGATTTTTAAGTAAGACATACTTGGGTATGGCTTACTTTTTTTGTTCAAATAAGTAAAAATATAGTAAAATTAGTTACTATGATATGTATTGCAAAGAAAGAGAATGATAATGAGAAGATTTAGGGATAAATTGAAAATTGCTTGGCTAGTAGCCCTTTGCATTATTGGAATAATTAATTTAACTTTTTTCAATGTAGTAAAAGCTGACGAGAAGCCTGTTAATGTCAAAGCGGCTTTTATGATGGATGAAAAGACAGGACAGATTCTTTATCAAAAAAATGCAACTAGGAAATATGCCGTAGCTTCATTGACAAAAATTTTAACATTGGCAGTAATCATGGAAGATATTCATAAGCATAAGCTTGACTGGGATCAAGAAATTCAAATAAGTAAAGATGTAGCAAAAGTAGCAGATGATTGGCGTTTTTCAAATGTTCCGTTAATTTATAATGAACGTTATACTGTTCGCTCACTTATTGAATCTATGATGATTGTTTCAGCTGATGGTAGTACTGAGGCATTGGCACTAGCAGACGCTGGTAGTGTAGCTGCTTTTAATTACAAAATGAAAGTTGTCGCAAAAAGAGCAGGTGTCAAAAATCCTGAAATTTATAACATGATTGGTTTATCAAATGGGGAATTAGGTAACTTAAAGCTACCCAAGATTGATGATAATCAAGAAAATCAATTTTCAGCTAAAGATATGGCCTTGATTTCCAAATATTTGATAGATAAGTATCCTGAAGTTCTAAATATTACTAAAACTAAGTATGCCAACTTCAAAATTAGTCAAGATAATGAAATCAAGATGGAAAATATCATTTATATGCTAGAAGGAATGGGTTATGGTCCTAAAAAAGGTACTATGGATGGACTAAAGACTGGGAAAACGGATGCAGCTGGCTATTGTTATGTAGGAACAGGAACTTTTGATAATCGTAGGGTAATCACAGTAGTTTTAGATGTGCCAGGAGAATATAGTAATCAATTTATTCAAACTAATAACATGATTGATACAGTATTTGACAAATATCAGTTAGTTAAGATTAATAAAAATAACTTGCCAAAAAAGTATCAAAAGATAACAATTACTAGCAAAAAACAAAAAAAGAAAATTTCAGTTGTACCTGAAACAGATTCTGCCCTTTGGCTTGCTAAGGACCAAAAACTTGCAAATTTATCTCCTAAATTAGAAGTTAAAAAGCAAAATAAGCTCAAAAAAGGCAGTATAGTTGCAAGCTTGATTTATAAACTTGATAATCATAGTTCAGTAAAGATAAACTTACAGAAAAAATAAAAGGATTCGCTGAATCCTTTTTTATTATGAATAGATAGAAAGTTAGTAAAATGAATATTTTTAAAATAGGTGAACCTGTAACAATTTTAGACGTACTTATAGATAAAGATCGGCGAGTTGAATTGCAAAATAGATTAGTGCTTGAAAATAAAACATGGACAATAATTGGTGCTAAACTAAATATTCCAGGGCCAATAAAGAATAACTTAGTCATAGAAAAATTTTTCAAACGGGAATTAATCAACTTTGAAAAGAACGCCCCTTTTTTGCTAACGCTTAAAGAAGATTGGTTAGAAAAAAAGACAGGACCTGAATATTTTTATTTAGCAATGGATAAGCCAATTAATGTAAAAAAGTATTGCATTAAATTTGAGCAAACTAACCAAGCAACAAGGCTATTTGACTTAGATGTTCATTATTTCGAAAAAGGGCAAGTGAAAGACTTAAGCCGCAATCAATTAGGAATATCTGGTAGAAGCTGTTTTATTTGTGGAAGTCCAGCTAAGGAATGTGCACGTGCAAGAAAACATTCCGTAGAGCAATTGCAAGAAGAAGTTTCTAAATTAATTAATCAAGATATCGATTTTTAAATATTTTAAAAATTCAGCACTTATTTGTAAATTTTAAAAATAAGTGCTAGTATTTAGCATGTGAGAGAAATTGTAAGTAAAAGAAAGAGGCTTTATTATGGCTGAAGGAAAGAAAGTAAAATTTTCCTACGATAAATTAAACATGCTTTGTATGGACGCTTTTCAAAAGTTTGGCTTTAGCGAAGAAAAAGCTCGCATTATTACTGATGTGTTATTAACAGCTGACTTATATGGAATTCAAAGCCATGGTATGCAACGAATGGTTCGCTATTATAAAGGTATTCAAAAAGGGACTATGAAAGTGAATGCAGAACCCGAAGTGGTTTTTGAAACACCAATTTCAGCCGTGATTGATGGTCACAGTGGTATGGGACAACTTAATGGTCACTTTGCCATGGAATTAGCAATTAAAAAGGCTAAAGAAGTTGGGGTTGGAATTGTTTCTGTCCGTAACTCTAACCACTATGGTATTGCCGGTTATTACGCTAAAATGGCTGCTAAAGAAAACATGCTTGGTTTTTCATGTACTAATAGCGAAGCCATTATGGTGCCAACCTATGCTTCCAAGGCCATGATTGGTTCAAACCCACAAGCTTGGTGCGTTCCAGCAAATCCATATGACTTTTTATTTGATGCCTCAACTACTGTTGTTACTAGAGGTAAACTTGAAATGTACAACAAGTTGGGTAAAAAGTTACCTGATGGCTGGGCTTTAGATAAAAATGGGCAACCTACTAATAATGCTGGTGAAGTTCTTTCAAATATTGTTGGTCACGTTGGTGGCGGTATTATGCCACTTGGTGGTAATACTGAAGAATTGGGTTCTCATAAAGGCTATGGCAATGGAATGGTTGCTGAAATCTTTTCATCTATTTTGTCACAAGGTTTAACTAGTGACTTAGTTATGAAGGATGGTAAGGCTGGCACCTGTCATGGCTTCATGGCTATTAACTTATCAAGTTTTGGCAATCCTGAAGCAATTAAGCAGCATTTTTCGGACTACTTACAAGCATTACGAGATGCTCCAAAGGCTGTAGGTCAGGAGCGAATTTATACTCATGGTGAAAAAGAAATGGCTGCAATTAAAGATCGTGAAGCTAATGGCATTCCAGTCATTGATAAGACTATGACTGAAGTTTACGATTTGTGTCAATACTTAGATTTAGACTTTAGTAAGTACTTTGGTGATTATGTTCCACCTAAGGCAGATGGAATGTTTACAGGTAACTATTAGAAATTCAAATTAAAAGAGGTTTTTGAAAATGAGTAAAGTTTTATTAGTTGGTGACGGTGCAGTAGGTTCTACTTTTGCTAACGACTTATTACAAAATACTAAGCTTGATGAATTAGTGATTTGCGATGTTGTTAAAGAGCGACCACTTGGCGATTCAATGGACTTAGAAGATATTACTCCATTTACTGGTAGCACTAATGTTCATGCCGGTGAATATAGTGATGCAAAAGATGCTGATGTGGTTGTTATTACTGCAGGTATTCCTCGTAAGCCTGGTGAAACCAGACTAGACCTAGTTAATAAGAACGTTAAAATTCTAAAGAGTATTGTTAAACCAGTTGTTGATTCTGGCTTTAATGGTATTTTCGTAGTTAGTGCCAATCCGGTAGATATTTTAACTACTTTAACGCAAAAGCTTTCAGGCTTCCCTAAGAATAAGGTAATCGGTACTGGTACCTCACTTGATTCAGCTCGTTTAAGAGTTGAATTGGCTAAGAAGCTCAATGTAAAGGTTGAAGATGTTAATGCTTATGTTTTAGGTGAACACGGCGACACTTCTTTTGAAAACTTTGATGAAGCGACTGTTGCAGGTAAAACTTTGACTTCATACTCTGCTATGTCAGCTGATGTTTTAACTGCAATTGAAAGTGATGTTCGTAAAAAGGGTGGCGAAATCATCGCTAAAAAGGGTGCAACCTTCTATGGTGTAGCAATGATGCTTGCGCAAATCGTTAAGGCAGTACTTGAAAATAAGGAAATCTGCTTGCCACTTTCAGCTCCAATTACTGGTCAATATGGAATTAAGCATGATTTATACTTAGGTACTCCAGCTGTAATTAATGCTAATGGTATTAGCCACGTAATTGAAGCAGAACTATCAAGCAAAGAATTAGCTAAGATGCAAAATTCAGCTGATAAAATGCAAGAAGTTTTAGCTGGCGTTGAAGAATAAATGATAAAATGACTAGTAATCCTAGTCATTTTTTTGTGAGGTAATTATGGAATTTAAAACAAGTGATCATGTTCTTTTGCACTATACTGATACTCAAACGGATTTACCAGCAATTATTTGCTTACCTGGAATCGGAGCTAGTGGGAAATTATTTAATAAAATGGTTGACCTTTTAAAAGATAAATATCGCGTTTTAGTATTAGATCCTAGAAATCAAGGCTTAAGTCAACGTACTTATAAGGGACAACGAATGAGTCGTCATGCACTTGATTTGGAAGAGTTTTTAGCAGAATTAAAATTAACTAATGTCATCGTAATTGGAAATTCAATGGGAGCAAGTACTTTGTTTGCATATGCTTCATTATTTGGAAAAGGACGTTTCGCAGCAATGATTGACCTTGATCAGCCTCCTAAGATGATTAATGATGATAGTTGGAATTTTGGCTATAAAGATTTGACTTGGGATAATTTCCCCATTTCTTTAAAGTATCATGATACAGTTCATGCCAATTATGTACGTGTTGATCCTGAAATTGCAGTCCCAGTTAAATTGGAGCGACAAGAACATCCCTATGATGAAAGTTCTAACTACAACTTCTTGTGCGACCACGCCTTTCAAGATTGGCGCGATGTGGTGATGGATTTACCGGTGCCACTACTTGTTTTAGCAGGTGAAAAGTCACCATACTTTAACTGTGAATTTGCACAAGCAATGCAATATATTAATGAAAAAATTGAAAGTCAAGTGCTTGCCGAATGTGGTCATATTTTGCAAGCCGAAAGACCTGAAGAAACAACAAAAGCCATTCTTTCGTTTTTAGAAAGACATGGCCTGTAATTAGTGATATTTTTCAACTTCTTGTAAAAGTTTATTGGCGATTGCTTCATTAACAACTAAATGAGTAATTAAATGAGTTCGGAGTCCACCTAATAATGAGTGGGTTTTGAACTTATTTTTTACAATAGCAAAACGAATGGGTGTCTTCATAATATCTTCGCGTTGAATTCCAGTAAATTTATTTTCAACACTTTCAAAAATTTTACCATTGATATCATAGGCTCGACCAAAAATCATCCCCGCTACTTTATTTTGGTCAATACCATCAAATATTTGATCTTGCAACTTACCCCAGACGCGATTGGATTCCATGCTTGCGAGGGTACCAACACCAGTGAAGATTAAATCAAGGTGTTGGTATTTCTTTTGTACTTCAGCAATTGCTGGTTCTTGTTCCATTAAATCGTGGGCAGTTTGATTAAGAATATACAACGGAGCTGGTAAAATATATGACTTAGCATCAAACTTCTCAGCGGCTCTTTGTATTAAAGAGTAGTTGGCATGTGGAGTATCTGTTCGTAGGCTCATCCCAGCAATTTGCACAAAGGATAAATCAGGTCGTTTAATTTCATCAAAATGAACGATCGTATCTAAGACCGTGGTCCCCCAAGTTAAGCCGATTTCTTTAGCAGCTTTTGAATAATTTTGAATTTGATGAGCTGCAAAGTCGACAATTTGTTCATTGTCATGGCTAGTAGTGTCTTGATCTTTTAAAACAAAAGCTTCTTTTAGACCGAACAAATTACGCAATTTTGTTTCAAGACTATTATTTCTCTTAACATTTGACTTGATACTAATATGAACAACCCCACTAGCTTCAGCTTCTTCAAAAGCCTTTGCAATTAGGTAACGCGATAAGTTATATTTCTTTGATATTTGTGTAATCGGCAACTTGCTTAAGTAATAATCGCGTGCAATTTCTGCAAGTTGGGAATTGTCATAGCTTTCTACCATAAAGAACCTCACAATTATTTACTAATTTTATTATATCTCTAATTACAGAAAATTAGCTCTTTTAATTTATTTTATTGTATCAGACTATTTACAATTTTTGAAATTTAACGGTTTAATTTGAAATATTTAAAATAAAGAATTATACTAAAAAGGTAACTTAGTTAATTGTTACACAAAGAAAGGAGGCAGAATTTTGGATAAAGTTGTTGATCTTTATTTAAATGACCCCACAACTAAAAAACGCTGGATGAGCTTCTTGGAAAAGCTAGATTTGCATAATTTTTCTGAAAGAGAAGTTGCTGTGATTGACCATACTTTAGGTTTGGTTGATGAAGAGGGAAAATTAGTTGGAACAGGTAGTGTGGCCGGCAATGTGCTGAAGTATATTGCCGTTTGCAACAAAGATAGTGAACCTGGACAACGATTTAACAAGATTGTTACGGCGTTAAGCCAATATCTCTTTACTCAGCAAATTTTTCATATGTTTGTTTTTACCAAGGTTAAATATGCCGATAGTTTTAAGCATTTAGGTTTTAGTGAATTGGCTAGAACAGATGAGGCTGCTTTTTTAGAAAACGGTAGTCCTGATGTAAATGACTATTTGAGCAGTTTACCGCGAATTGATGGGCAAATAGATAAGAAAGTTGCTGGCATTGTTATGAATGCCAATCCCTTTACTTTGGGGCATCGCTACTTAGTTGAAAAGGCAAGCCAAGAAAATGATTTAGTTTATGTTTTTGTGGTTGCAACTGACTTGTCATTATTTAACTCTCAAGAGCGTTTTGAACTAGTTAGAAAAGGCTGTAGCGAGTTTAAAAATGTAGTCGTGGTTAGTGGAGATAGTTATATGGTATCAGCAGCTACATTTCCTGCCTATTTTTTGAAGAGCGCAGATAGCTTAATTGAAAATCAGACGACGATTGATGCAAGAGTTTTTAAAAACGTAATTGCCCCTGCGTTATCAATTAAGCGGCGCTATGTTGGAACAGAACCTTTTTCTCATGCAACGAGTATTTATAATGACAGCTTGCAGCGTGAATTAGAGCCTGACATTGAAGTACATTTAATTCCGCGTCTTGAAAAAGGTAAAACAACTGTAACAGCAACCAAGGTAAGACAATTAATTAAAGCAGACGACCTTGCCGCTATCGAAGACTTGGTTCCGGCATCCACAGCGGAATTTATCAAAGCAAATAAAAAAGAATTACAAAGACGTATCCGGGAAGGAATGAAAATAGATGGAAATTAAGACAACAGCAGTAGCTGGCACTTTAGAATCATCTGACATTCAAATTATGATTATGAATGGTAACAATGGTATTGAGATTACCCTTGAATCAGATGTTGCTAAAGCATATGGTGATCAAATTAAGAGCGTTATTACTGATACTTTGAAATCATTTGGTTTGACAAATGCAAAAGTTAAGGCAGTCGACAAAGGGGCACTTGACTGTGTAATTAAGGCCCGGACCTTAGCAGCTGCTCAAAGAGCTACTCAAACTACTGATAAACCTGCATTGGAGGTGCTATAAATGACTTATATCAAAAATCGTTTGCGTCGGACTATGATGTTCGTCCCTGGTAATAACCCAGCTATGATTAAGGATGCAGGTATTTATGGTGCTGATTCAATCATGCTTGACCTGGAAGACTCAGTTTCTTTAACAGAAAAGGATGCTGCTCGTTTACTTGTTTATGAGGCAATCAAGACTGTAGACTTTGGCGGCAGTGAAGTGGTTGTTAGAATTAATGGCCAAGATACTCCATTTTATGAAGAAGACGTTAAGGCAATGGTTAAGGCTGGCGTTGATGTTATTCGTTTGCCTAAGACTGAATCTGCAGATATGATTAAGAAATTAATTGCTGATATGGAAAAAGCTGAAGAAGAATATGGCATTGAAAAGGGTTCAATTGGTGTTATGGCTGCGATTGAAAGTGCCCAAGGTGTTTTAAATGCACCAAGTATTGCTACTTCAACTGACTTGATGATGGGTATGGCTTTATCTGGCGAAGACTACACTTCAGATATGCATACGCACCGTTATCCAGATGGACGCGAAATGGAATTTGCTCGTAACATGGTTTTACATTCATGTCGTGCTGCTGGTATCTATGCCTTTGATTCAGTCTTCTCAAACATGAAGGATACTGAAGGCTTTTATCGCGAAACCAACTACATTCACCAACTCGGATTTGATGGTAAGAGTTTGGTTAACCCTAGACAAATCCAAATGGTTAATAAGGTATTTAACCCAAGTAAAGAAGAAATTGAAAATGCTAAGAATGTTCAAAATGCCATTCGTGAAGCCCGTGCCAAGGGTAGTGGTGTTATTTCAATGAATGGTAAAATGGTTGATAAGCCTATCGTGGACAAGGCAAATAGAGTATTAGAAACTGCTAAAGCTTCTAACTTAATTGATGAGGAGGGCAACTACATTGGAGAATAGTATTAATCGCGAAATGCCTGCAGATGTGTTAGAAAAATTAAACTTAAAACCTTTTGAATCAGTTGAAATTGGTCATCCTGATATTCAAAGAGTTGCACCTAAGGTTCACGTTACTGCTGGTGAAAACAAGGTGGTAGACTCAATTGAAGATGTAGTTAAAGAAACCTTGAAAGATGGAATGACTATTTCTTTCCACCACCATTTTAGAAATGGTGATTATGCTTTTAATAAAGTAATGGATGTCATTATTAAACTAGGTTATAAAGATTTAACTTTAGCACCTTCATCATTAACTGGTGTCATGAATGACAAGGTAATTGAAGCTATTAAAAAGGGTGTTATAACTAATATTACTTCATCTGGAATGCGTGGTTCACTTGGTGACTTTGTTTCTCATGGTGGTTTAAAAAACCCAGTAATTTTCCGTTCACATGGTAACCGTGCTCGTTCAATTGAAGACGGCGAAATCAAGATTGACGTTGCCTTTTTGGGAGTTCCTGTTTCTGATCCAGCAGGTAATGCAAATGGACAAGATGGCAAGGCAGTTTTCGGTTCACTAGGTTATGCCCTAATGGATGCTCAATATGCTGATAAGGTTGTGTTATTGACTGATAACGTGGTACCATATCCAAACACTCCTGCATCAATTAAGCAAACTCAAGTTGATTATGTTGTTAAAGTAGATGAAATTGGGGACCCTAATAAGATTGGTTCAGGTGCTACTCGTTTCACTAAAGACCCTAAAGAATTAATGATTGCTCAAATGGTTAATGATGTAATCGTTAACTCACCATACTTCAAGGAAGGATTTTCATTCCAAACTGGTTCTGGTGGTGCTGCTCTTGCAGTTACTAGATACTTGCGTCAATCAATGCTTGACAAGGGAATTACCGCTTCATTTGCTTTGGGTGGTATTACCAAGCCAACTTGTGACTTGCTTGAAGAAGGTTTAGTCAAGAAAGTTATGGACGTTCAAGACTTTGATAAGGGTGCTGCTGCTTCAATGGCTAAGAACCGTAATCAACAAGAAATTGATGCTTCATGGTATGCTGATCCACATAATAAGGGAGCTGTAGTTAACAACCTTGATGTAGCAATTTTATCAGCCCTTCAAATTGACACTAACTTCCACGTCAACGTTATGACTGGTTCAGACGGTGTTATTCGTGGTGCGATTGGTGGTCACCAAGATGCTGCAAATGCCAAGATGACAATTATTACTGCCCCACTTGTTAGAGGTAGAAATGCTACTGTTGTTAAGAATGTTGAAACCGTAGTTACTCCAGGTGACTCAATTGATGTTGTTGTTACCGAACGAGGTGTTGCTGTCAACCCTAAGCGGCAAGATTTAATTGATTGCTTCAAGAAGGTTCCAAGTATTCATCTAGTTACAATGGATGAATTACAAAAATTAGCTGAAAAGCAAGTTGGTGTTCCTAATAAACTTAAATATACTGATAGAACAGTTGCAGTTATTGAATACCGTGATGGTACTGTAATTGACACTATCAAAGAAGTTAGAGATTAAGCTTGCATTAAAGAAAAAAATATTTTAAAATGCTTAATATTGAAAATAATTAAATATCCGTACAAAATAGGCTTCTTTGAAGCCTATTTTTTTGTTCTAGTTAAATTTTAAAATGTATAGCTAGTAAAATATGGTAAAATGATAAAGTTATTTAATTAAAAGAAGGGATACAAGTGAAATATCTACATGCTGATTTAGCTATTAAGGCGTTGCTTTATGAGGTAGTAACTTTGCCTAAGCCAGGATTGGTTGATCCTGCAACTCACGGCTCTCATCCTGATATGGATATTTATACTTTTATTGATAGTACCCTGAGTTTACGTACTTATTTTGAAAAAGCCGAAGAATTGGGACGTAATTATGATGGAAAATTGTCAGATATGTTTGAAAAACTTCGAAAGCATGGAATAAAGGCTGAGCAAAGGATGTTTGCTAGCACTAAAGGTATAAATACTCATAAAGGGGCAATTTTTTCGCTTGGTATTTTTGTTTGCGCTTGTAGTTATGCAAAAAGTAATAATTGTGATGTTTTTAAAATTGTTCAATCAATGACACAGGGACTAGTTGAACGTGATTTAGCAAACATTAAAAATCCAAAAACTGCAGGTGAAATTGAATATCAAAAATATGGCAAAGCCGGTATTCGTGGCCAGGCTGAAGTCGGATACCCAATAGTAAATCAAATTTCACTCCCATTTTTAAGACAAGCTACAGGAACTCTTAATGAAAAGCTGCTAGATACATTGATGAAAATAGCAAGTGTAACAGAAGATTCAAATTTTATTAAGCGCGCCGGTAGTATAGAGAAATTAGATGAGCTAAAAAAATGGAGCAAGCATTTTCTTGATTTGGGAGGAGCCAAAGAAGCTGAAGCATTAGCTTATTTATCAAGGCTTGATAACCTTTTTTCTGAAAAAAACTACAGTCTTGGTGGCTGTGCAGATTTGTTGATTATAACAATTTTTCTGGCCTTGGAAGAGGGAACAATTTAATGGTAAAGGAAATAGACAAAATAGATATGGGACATCATTTATCAAATTCTCACCACATGAAAATACAATGGGAGGAATTTTTTAAAAGTAAAGATGAAACTCCGGCTAAGAAGGCAACACTTGTCGAAAAAGCAAGTATTGTTGGACGTGTTGGATTAATGATTTTGAGCTGTGGTACTGGATCATGGAGAGTGCGCGATTCGATGAATACAATTGCTCGTGCATTAGATATTACATGTTCAGCAGATATTGGCTTATTAACAATTGATTGCACATGTTTTGATGTAAATAACCAGTCATATAGTCAAACTTTAACTTTACCTTCAACCGGTATTAATATGACTAAACTTAATGAATTAGAGCGTTTTGTTAGACAATTTGAAGCAGGAGATGGCAACTGGAATATTGGTCAAATTCACCGTCGATTAGGGGAAATTGAACATTTAAAAAGCCGTTATACACCAGTAATTGCGGGCTTAGCTGCGGCAATTGCTTGTGCAGGTTTTATCTTTTTGCTTGGTGGCGGTATACCTGAAATTGTATGTGCATTCTTTGGGGCGGGATGTGGTAATTACACTCGAATGAAAATGGGACAAAGGCATATAACAATGGTTGCTAAAGTTGCTACCGCTGTTTTTGTGGCTTGTGTAACGTATTTTTTAGCTTTCCAATTATTACATTTTATTTTTAATATTCGGTCTAGTCATATTTTTGGTTATATTGGTTCGATGCTGTTCGTAATTCCTGGCTTCCCATTTATTACTGCAGGCCTTGACTTATCGAAGTTAGATATGAGATCCGGCCTTGAAAGAATGGCATATGCATTATTAATTATTATTGTAGCTACGACTGTAGGTTGGGCAACTGCCTTGTTAATTGGGATTCACCCTGGAGATATGACCAAATTAGGCTTAAATCCTGTTAACTTAACGATTTTTAGGTTAATTGTCAGTTTTTGTGGAGTTTTTGGCTTCAGTTTAATGTTTAACTCTAAAGTTAATTATGCGGCCTTAACTGCTGTTATTGGAGCAATTTCCAATACTTTACGTTTAAGTTTAGTAGATTATGGTCATATGCCACCAGCATTGGCTGCTTTTATAGGTGTGCTTCTTTCCGGATTACTTGCTTCATTTATACGTGAAAAAGTTGGTTACCCAAGAATAGCTATTACAGTTCCGTCAGTAGTTATCATGGTGCCGGGACTTTATATGTATCGAGCTGTTTTCAATTTAGGTTTGACTCGAATAAGCCTAGGGGCTTATTGGGCTACTGAAGCAATTATGATTGTTATTGCATTACCACTTGGTTTGATTGCAGCTAGAATTTTGACAGATAGTAAATGGCGCCATGCTTCATAAAGTTAAAGACTATTCAAAAAAACAAGAGTTCATCTTCACGATAACTCTTGTTTTTTTATAATTAAATATTAGTGGTTATTTTTCTAACAAATCACCAAAAGTCCCTTCAACCACTTTTTGTAAGTCTAGAGGGGCCAATTGGACACTTCGCCCGACTTTCCCAGAGGAAACAATGATTTTTTCTTCATTTTTCATACTGTTGTCAAGATAAATCGGATAATGGTCATTAAAATGAATACCAATCGGAGTATTAGCACCATGAACATAGCCAGTTGTTTTTTCCAACTTCTTTAGTGGCAACATTTCACATTTTTTATTACCAGAAACTTTAGCTAATTTTTTTAAATCTAAATGTTCAGTAATAGGTAAAACAGCAACAAGTGGACCTGTTTTATTTCCTTCACAAGCAAGCGTCTTGTAGACCAGACGTTGGTCTTGTTCTAAAATAGAAGTATCCATTTGAAAAACACCATGTTCTTCATGGGTTTCAAATTCTTTTTGCTCGTAAGGAATTTTTTCTCGATCGAGAATCTTTTCTACTAATGTTTTTTCGAGTTTATCTTTTTTACGTTTCTTTGACATTTTTATCACCTTTACCATCATATCATGGTCAAACGTAGTGTCAAAAATAGATTGGAGTCTGATTAATGAAATTATTATTGATAAAATTGCAAACTAGCCATGAAATTGAAGATGCGCTAACTTATTTTAGTCAAGAACAAGTTAAGGCTTTAGGAGTTGAAGCAAGAAAGCGCAGTGATTTTGAACAAGCAGGCTGGGCTAATGATTCTACGGTAGTTGATTTCGATGATATAGAAAACTTGCCTGATGATATGGAATTTATCGCTTATTTTGATCAAGAACGTGACCCTCAGGAACTAATTGAACAATATAAGGATAAATTAACAGAATTAGAATCTTATGGTCTTGATACTGGCAAAAAAGAAATTAGTTATGACTATGTTCAAGATAAAGATTGGAATAAAGTTTGGCAGAAATATTATCACGTTCTTAATTTCTCTCGTCACTTGGCAATCGTTCCTGAATGGGAAGATTATCAACCTGAGTTCCCAGACCAAAAAGTTATTACTCTAGATCCAGGACTAGCTTTTGGGACCGGGGGACATACTACTACTCAGTTGGTAATGATGGCACTTGAACGTAGTATGACAAAACCTGCTAAGGTTTTAGATGTTGGAACTGGTTCGGGGATTTTAGCGATTGCGGCTAGCAAATTAGGAGCAGAAAGTGTTCTTGCTACGGATATTTCCGATGAGGCAGTTACAGCAGCTAACGAGAATATTGCACTTAATAAACTTAACAATATTAAAGTTATTAAAGCTAACTTGTTAAAAAATATAAATGGTAAATTTGACTTAATTTTAGCTAATATTTTAGCTGAAATCTTATTTGATCTAATTCCTGAACTGAATGATCACCTTGCTCCTAATGGTAAAATTATTTTTTCTGGGATTGATTATTTACAAGCAGAAAAAGTTAAACAAAGTTTAGCAGAAAATGGTTTTTCTGTAAAAACCACTATGCAAGAAGGACGTTGGGTTTGCCTATTAATTGAACGTAAACCAGAATAAAGTGCTAGAATTAAAAGAAATTAAAACAGAAAGAGTTGGATAATATGGCAAAATTACAGCTAGCCAAAAAGAAAATATTAGAAGCAAGCTGGATTAAAAAATTAAATAGTTATTCCTTTATGCCAGTAATTTGGTGGACACTATTATTGGTTCTTTTAGCATATGGCTCAAGTTTATTACAAATAAAATTAACTTGGCGAGTAGGATTTATTTTTATTATTTTAAATAGTTTGATTAGTTATCAGGTAGGAAAAGTAATAAATGATAGGAATCTTAAGAAGTATTGGCTGTTATTTTTGCCAATTGTGTTTTTATTAGTTGTATTATCACGATATGCTAAGTATAATTTAGTTTTAATTATTATTTATTTAATTATGGAATTTTTTGGCTCATTGAAGGGCAATATTTATAAAAACTAAATTTTGGAGTAGGTGAGTAAGATGTCTAAATACATTGAAATGACCCATGAAGAGGTTATCTCTGCATGTAAAAAATATATGAATAAAGAACAACTTGCTTTTGTAGAAAGAGCTTATGAATATGCAGATAAAGCACATTCAGGTCAAAAAAGAGCAAGCGGACAGCCATATATTATTCACCCAACTCAAGTTGCTGGGACTTTAGCAAATTTAGGACTAGATCCAGATACTGTTGCTGCGGGATTTTTACATGACACAGTTGAAGATACTTCAGTTACTAATGATGATATAAAGCGTGAATTTGGTGAAGATGTAGCTTTTATTGTTGATGGGGTAACAAAGCTAAACAAGTATGAATATAAGTCACATGAAGAATTTTTAGCTGAAAATCACCGAAAAATGCTGATTGCTATGGCAAAAGATTTGCGGGTAATTATGGTTAAATTGGCAGACCGTTTGCATAATATGCATACCCTTGACCATTTACGCCCCGATAAGCAACGCCGAATTGCATCAGAAACTTTAGATATTTATGCGCCGCTGGCAGATCGTTTAGGTATTGGGACAATTAAATGGGAGCTTGAAGATATGAGCTTGCATTATCTAAACCCTGAAGCCTACTACAATATTGTCAACCAGATGAACTCTAAGCGTAGTGAGCGCGAAGGCTATATTGAAACGGCAATTGCTTATTTAAAAGATACCTTAGATAGTTTGCATATTAAATATGATATTTATGGTCGACCTAAGCATATTTACTCTATTTACAAAAAGATGGTGAATAAGCATAAAGATTTTAGTGAAATCTTTGATTTACTTGCTGTTCGTGTGATAGTTCAAAATGTGCGCGATTGTTATGCCGTGCTTGGTGCTGTTCATACTAAGTGGAAGCCAATGCCTGGAAGGTTTAAAGATTATATTGCTGTTCCAAAGGCTAATGGCTATCAATCATTGCATACTACGATTATTGGACCAGGTGGGAAAACTCTTGAAATTCAAATTAGAACTCAACAAATGCATGAAGTGGCTGAATATGGGGTTGCCGCACACTGGGCATATAAAAAAGGTGACACTCAAGCTGTTGAAGCAACTAGTGCTGGTCGCAAATTAGATATGTTTCGAGAAATTTTGGAATTAAAAGATGAAACTAGTAATGCTGATGAGTTTATGAAGAGTGTGAAATCTGATATCTTTTCAGATTCAGTTTATGTCTTTACTCCAAAAGGGGATGTTTATGAATTAGCAAAGGGTTCTGTCCCACTGGATTTTGCCTATGCAATCCACACTCAAGTTGGAAGTCATGCTGTTGGTGCAAAAGTTAATGACAAGTTAGTCCCACTTGATTATCGTCTTAAAAATGGTGATGTTGTCTCAATTTTGACACAGTCTAATGCCGAACCATCACCAGATTGGATGAATATGGTCAAAACATCACGGGCTCGTAACAAAATTAGACGTTTTCTAAAAGAGCAACGCAAGGATGAAAACATTGAGAAAGGCCGTAGTGACGTTGCTAATTTACTTAGAGAACGTGGCTTGAATGCAAAGGAATATCTTGATAAAGAGCACATTCAAAAATTACTTGACCAATTAAATTATCATTCTGAAGATGAGATGTTCTCACAAGTTGGTTACGGTGAAGTTTCTGCAATTGGAATTGTTAATCGTTTAACTGAAGATTTACGTAAAGAAGAAAATAAAAAGCAAAAAGAATTAGAAGAAAAAATTCTGAATGCTGGGCAAACGGCAACTGAAGAAACTAAAAATATTACTCCAAATCGTGCAGTTATGCATGTAAAACATAATAATGGTGTCGTTATTCAAGGCGTAAGTGACTTAATGTTGCACTTAGCTAAATGTTGCAATCCAGTTCCTGGTGATGAAATTATTGGCTATGTTACAAAAGGCCGTGGTGTAACTATTCACCGGACAGATTGCCGCAATGTGACTGATGAAGCAGCTAAAGAGGGGCGTTTGATTGATGTTGATTGGGAAAATGTCGGAGAACGCTCAGAAACATTCAATGCCAACATTGAAATTTTTGGTTACAATCGTTCTAGCTTACTTAGTGATGTAATTAATAAGTTAAATAGTTTAACTAAAAATATTAAAAATATTTCTGGTAAAGTAAATGAAGAAAATATTGCCCATATTTACGTTACGATTACTGTTAAGGACTCTCAGCAGCTAAATGAAGCTTTGAGTCGCTTGCGCGATATACCAGATGTATATTCAACAAAGAGGTCTGATAATTAATGAGAGTTGTTATTCAAAGAGTTAATCACGCACAAGTGAAAATCGATGATGAAGTTGTAGGTAAGATTAAGCGTGGCTTTTTGTTATTAGTTGGTATTGGACAAGATGATAATGAGAAAGTAATTGCCAAGGCAGCTCAAAAAATAGCTAAAATGCGCATTTTTGAGGATGAAGAAGGAAAAACAAACTTAAGTTTGGCTGATGTAAAAGGCCAAATCTTAAGTGTTAGTCAGTTTACCTTATTGGCAGATACTAAAAGGGGAAATCGGCCTAGCTTTGTCAATGCTATGCGACCACCCAAGGCTGATGAATTATGGCAAGATTTCAATCAAGAGTTAAAGCAACTTGGCTTCCACGTGGAAACAGGTCACTTTGGGGCAGATATGAAAGTTGAACTTGAAAATGATGGCCCTTTCACAATCGTTTTAGATCTTGATTAGTATTGACTTTAATGAAAGAAAAAAGTAAGCTATAAAAGAATTATCAATGACGAAGAATTGAAGATTGAAACTTATTTTCAGAGAGTGTCCGTTTGGGTGAAAGGACATAGAGTAGCAATCTGTGACCCCTTTAGCAGATAATGGTTCGTGTGGCGAGCGTTAATCGTAGCAAGCAAAAGGTGGTACCGTGCTATTTGAGCGCCCTTGGATATATTCCCGGGCGCTCTTTTTAGTTGCAAAATTTAAACATAAAAAGGGTGTAGTTAATGAAGGTACAAAAGCCAAAAGGTACAGTTGATATTTTGCCTGAAGTTTCAGGAAATTGGGAAAAAGTTGAACAAATTGCACGTGACTTTTTCAAACAAGCAAATTACCGTGAAATTAGAACTCCTAGCTTTGAAAGTTATGAAGTCTTTTCTCGTTCATCCGGTGAAACTAGTGATGTCGTTGAAAAGGAAATGTATGACTTTAACGATAAAGGTGGTCGTCATATTGCCTTGCGTCCAGAAGGAACTGCTGGGGTAGTTAGATCATTTGTTGAAAATAAGATGTATGGTCCAGATGTCGTAAAACCATTTAATGTTTATTACATTGAATCTATGTTCCGATATGAAAGACCACAAGCAGGCCGTCAACGTGAATTTCACCAAATTGGTTGTGAAAGCTTTGGCTCAAATAATCCATTAGCTGATATTGAAACAATTATGATGGGGAACGACTTACTTAATAAGTTAGGTGTTAAGAATTTTGAACTTCATATCAATTCACTTGGTAATGAAGATGTTCGCCAAAAGTATCATGATGCTTTAGTTGATTACTTTACTCCAGTAAAAGATCAATTATCAGAAGATTCTCAAAGACGCTTGGGTAAAAACCCACTAAGAATTCTTGATTCTAAAGAAGAACAAGATAAGCAATTTTTACCAAATGCGCCAAGAATTGTGGATTATTTAGATGATGAATCAAAAGCTAATTTCAAATATATAACTGACGCTTTGGATAAGTTAGGCATTAAATATGTTTTAGATGATGACTTAGTTCGTGGGCTTGATTACTATACTGGTGTGATTTTTGAATTTATGGTTGCTGATACTGATTTGTGGGCTTCTCCAACTACTGTATTAGGTGGGGGAAGATATAATCACTTAGTTGAAGAATTTGGTGGACCTGAAACACCAGCTGTTGGTTTTGGTATTGGTGAAGAGCGTTTGATGCTTGTACTTGAAAAGCAAAACCCAGAATTGTTTGCTGATACTGGAATTGACTTCTTCATTGCTAACATTGGTGAAGGAACTGCGATGAAGAGCGTTGAACTTGCCAGAACTTTACGTAAGCAAGGTAAAAAAGTTCAATATGATGTAGATCAAAAGAAGCTTAAAAACCAATTCAAGAAAGCTGACCGTGTTCATGCCGAATTTGTAATTACTTTGGGTGAAAAAGAACTTGCCGAAGGAAATGTTTCAATTAAACGTTTAGCCGACGGCAAGCAAATCAAGTTTAGCTGGGATGAAATGAATAACATTAGCGAAGCTATGAAAAACTTTTAGGGAGATAAAAACTAACAATGGACAAGAGAACTGATTATTGTGGTAACATTACCAGCCAATATTTAGATCAAGAAGTAACTTTGTACGGCTGGGTACAAAGAGTCCGTAACTTGGGTAACTTAATTTTTATTGATTTACGTGACCGTGAAGGTATCGTTCAAGTTGTGGTTAACCATGATTCTGGTAAGGATTTAATGGATAAAGCTGACAGCTTAGGTAACGAATATGTTATTGAAGTTAAGGGTAAGGTAGTTAAGAGAAGTAGCGTTAATCCAGAAATGAAAACTGGTGAAGTTGAAGTTGATGCTACTACAATTACCATCCTAAACGAAGCTAAGAACCCACCATTTGAAATCAAGGATGACTTAAGTGCAAATGAACAAACTAAGCTTAAGTGCCGTTACCTTGACTTACGTCGTTCAACTTTACAAAGAGCTTTAATCACTCGTTCAAAGATTACTACAGCTGTTCACGAATTCTTTGATAGTGAAGGCTTCATTGATATTGAAACTCCTGATTTAGGTAAGTCAACACCAGAAGGTGCACGTGACTACTTAGTACCTTCACGTGTTTACCCAGGTAGTTTCTATGCATTACCACAATCACCTCAATTGTTTAAGCAATTATTAATGGGTGCTGGTTTTGACAAATATTATCAAATTGCACGTTGTTTCCGTGATGAAGACTTACGTGGTGACCGTCAACCAGAATTTACTCAAATTGATATGGAAACTTCATTCCTTGATGAAAAGGGTGTTCAAGACATCACTGAACGTCTTTTGCAAAAGGTAATGCATGATGTTAAAGGAGTAGATATTAAGTTACCACTTCCAAGAATTACTTGGAACGATGCTATGAACTACTACGGTAGTGACAAACCAGATATGCGTTTTGATATGAAGATTCAAGACTTAAATGAAGTCTTCAAGGATTCTGACTTTAAAGTCTTCTCAGGTGCTATTGCTGATGGTGGTTTTGTTAAGGCTATTGCTGTTGAAGGCGGGGCAAAGGCATATAGCCGTAAGAAGATTGAAGAAAAGCAAGAATACATCAAGCGCTTCCACGCTAAGGGCTTGGCTTGGGCTAAGTTTGAAGATGGTGAATTCTCAGGTCCAGTTAGTCGCTTTATTACTGATAATGAAGCTGAACAACTTAAGAAGATCTACAACTTAAAGGGTGGCGAATTGTTACTCTTTGTTGCTGACAAGTGGAAGGTATGTTGTGATGCTTTAGGTTACTTAAGACGTTCAATTGCCATTGAACTTAACATGGTATCTAAGGATGATTACCACTTTGAATGGGTTGTTGATTGGCCATTGTTTGAATATGATGAAGGCGATGATCAATGGATTGCAGCTCACCACCCATTCACTATGCCAGATGATGAAGGTATCAAGCTTCTTGAAACTGAACCACACAAAGCTCACGCAAGAAGTTACGATATCATCTTGAACGGTTACGAACTTGGTGGTGGTTCAATCCGTATCCATAAGAAGGACATCCAACTTAAGATGCTTAAGGCTCTTGGCTTTACTAAGGAAAAGGCTTACGAACAATTTGGCTTCTTACTTGATGCTTTAGACATGGGATTCCCACCACATGCAGGTTTAGCAATTGGTCTTGATAGATTTGCAATGCTCTTAACTGGTAAGGATAACATTCGTGACGTTATTGCCTTCCCTAAGACTGCAAGTGCAAGTGAACCAATGATGAAGGCTCCATCTCCTGTTTCAGATGAACAAATGGCTGAACTTGGAATCGAAGTTACTGCTTCTGCAAGAAGTGTACGTGATGACAACCAAAAAGAACTTGAAAAAGAAGCTGAAGCTGATATTAAGGATCATGAATAATTAAGAAAATAGTCTAGTTCGAAATGGAACTAGGCTATTTTTGTATTTTTTTGGGGAAAGTTTTAAAATGAGTTCAATAATTTAACTAAATCTTATTTCTTTAGTACGAAGTGTTTTTCTTTTTTGCAAAATAAATATGTGATAAAATTAGTAAGACGTAAGATGTAAGAAATGGAGGCAAATTATGGATAATGTAATGACAGGAAGAATGTCACAAAAAGGCCAAATTGTTATTCCGGCATCAATTCGTAAAGCTTTAGGCTTAACCAAAGGAACAGAATTATCTTTTAAGGTAGAAGGCGACGAAATTACAATAAAAAAATTACCAACAGCATTAGATTGGGCTAATCTAGTAAAACAAATTCCTGTTGAAAATGTAGAAATTGATAAAGAAGGGCATTATAATCCTAAGAAATCTCCAGAATTCCATGATTGGATGGTTAATGGTTGATGGAACCAATGGATATTTATATTGCCAATGTCCCATTTGACGAGAATAATAGAAGCAAAGTTCGGCCAGCTCTCGTAATTGAAATTAGTCAAGATAGTGTTATGGTTTTTAAAATAACTAGTCAGTTTAAAAATAAATCAATTCAGATTAAAAATTTATATTACCCAATTGAAGAGTGGAACCAAGCAGGTCTAAAGAAACAATCATATGTAGATATTCACAAATTGTATAAGCTTCCCCAAAAATGGATTTTTAGGCAACAACCAATTGGAAAATTGACAGATAATGATAAATTAGGACTCTTCAACTTTATTAAAAGAAAACAAAAGTAATTTGAATAATAGAAAAACAAGCAAGTAATTTTGCTTGTTTTTTGATTGAAATAATTAACTTAAATTTGCGAGATACATTCTTTGTATGAATATGGTTTGAGATAGTAAAATTTAAGTAGGGATGCATGTAATAAAAAAGGGGGGGTAGTATGAATACTTCATTGAAATATGCACCAAAGTGGAAGTTAGTTCTATATTCGCTGTTAGCAATTATTAGTTCGCTTGGTAATGTTGTTATAGCTTACGTAACAAAAATTATGTTAAATTCCGCTCAAAATCATCAAGGATCAGTGCAATTGATTGTTGTAACGGCCACTATTGGCTCGCTTACATTAATTGCTATTATGTTTATTAATTTTGGATTCCGGTATTTACGAAATGATATTGTCCAAGATATTAATTTGAGTTTGAAGAAGCGTATCGTGACATATTTAATTTACAATCAAAAAGATTCTCAAAAAGATGGTATGAGCTTGCTGACGAATGACATGAAGCAAGTGGAAACTGCAAAGATTCAAAATGAATTGTTAGTTATTTATCAGGGGATAACTTTTGTCATTGCTGTTTCTGTTGGTTTAATCAATTCTTGGCTGTTGACTTTAATTTTCATGGTTACCACCTTAATTCCAGGCTTCATTCAGAAGTTCTTTACTAAGAATATTCAAGAAAAATCAAAAATCTGGGAAGATAATAATGCTATTTATACGCAAAAGGTAAACGATGGTTTAAATGGCGCGAAAACTGTTGCTCTTTATGATGTACAACCAGTTTTAATTAAGAAAATTATCAATAGTGCTACGAATATGGAAGTTGCTCTTAAGAAATTTAATTATACACAAGGAGCAGTGGGTGAACTTATTCTAGCTATTGCTAATGTTTTCAGCTTTATTATTCCATTTTTGATTGGGGCTATTTTAATGTTTAATAATCAAATTGGCGCCGGTACATTGGTAATGATAATTCAACTTTCAAATGATTTTATCAATCCTGTAGTTGATATTTTCCAAAGATATAATGCTATTAAATCAACTGATTCTATTTGGGGTAAAGTCAGTGATGCACTTAACTTTAAGATCGATGACAGTGTCAATGAAGTAATATCAGATTTCAATTCATTAAAAGTATCAAACCTTTCTTATGAAGTGCCAAATAAACAATTGTTTGATAATGTTAATTTTGACGTTAAACCTAAAGATAAAGTTTTGTTAATGGCTCCGAGTGGTTGGGGTAAGACAACTTTACTGGGTATTCTGTTAGGAAGAATTGCCCCAAGTTCGGGTAAAGTTGAAATTAATCAAGTAGATGAGACTGGAAACTGGAAAAAGCTACATTCGTACTTTTCATATATTAACCAAAAACCATTTATTTTTGATGATAGTTTAGAATACAACGTTACGTTGGGGAGAAAGGTTAGCTCAGAAAAATTAAACTATGCCATTAATCAAGCTGGCTTAAAAGACTTGGTTGAAGAAAAAGGTTTAAATTATCAAGTGGGTGAAAAAGGTAATAAGTTATCAGGCGGACAAATTCAGAGAATTGAAATTGCGAGAGATTTATTAGCTGAAAGACCAATCATTTTAGCTGATGAGGCTACAAGTTCACTTGATCCAAAATTATCTTTAGCAATTCACAAGACGATTTTAGAGCAAAACCAAGCTGCTGTAATTGAAGTTGCGCATAAGGTTACTGATGAAGAGCGCGCAATGTTTACGAAGATTGTTAAGTTTAGTAAATAATTTTTTCAAAGACTAAGATGAGCAAAATCTTGGTCTTTTTTGCTATTTTTGAGTATCCTACTAATTTAAAAGAGCTCTTTGTCAAATCCTGTTGATGAAGAATGATTTAAAGAATCAAGCAATGAAGAAGTTGCTTGTTTTTTTCTTCTAACCTAATTCTTGTTAGTAAATTAATGTAATTTGAATAACCATAAGCAGTACGCTCAATCTATTAAAATTTGAGTCGTGTTGAATTTTATTGTAAGTAGAGGGACTATGGCCTCTTTTTTTGCTAGCAATTGTGCTATTTATAACTACTTTCTCGTCATTCTTATATTCTGTTTTTAAACATTAATATTGAAGCAAATGAAAAAAGAAATTGCTCAAGAAAAAGTTTATGACAAGCAATTAAAGCTAAAAACATCTGCAATACAGAATTTGAGAGAATCATGGCAGAATGCAAGCATTAGAGAAAATATGAGAAAGAAGTTTGAATCAAAAGCAAAACTCAGAGCAAAAAAATTAGCTATGAGCAGAGGTTTTGAACGATAGATGATAGCAGACACTAGAAAGACATTATAGTGTCTTTTTTTGGAGAATTAAAATGATAAAAAGAAATATTGAAATTGAATACCATATTAGACAACCAACTGGTGAAGTAATCTTAACTTTTTTATTTCTGGCTTCTGAGAGCACTATTATTTTTTACCGAAAAATAAGTAAATGTGATTACTTTTGTAATTACTTATGATATTATATGTTTATCATTAAGTTAAATAAAGGCGGTGCATTTTATGGATACTGTAAAAGCAAGAATACAAGGTAATGCAACAGTAGTAACAATTCCCAAATCTTTTAATGTAAAGCCCGGCACTGAGTACCGATTTACTAAAGGCAAAGGTGGAGTTCTTACATTAACACCGGCTAAGAGAGTGCCATCTTCGATTGAAGAACTATTTAAAGATTGGCATGGTGAATACCAAGTGCCTGATGACTTAAAGGAATGGCAGAATGTAAAGCCAGAAGGAGAAGAATTATGGTAGAGTATCCCCAGAGTGGTAGTATTATCTATATTAATTTTGATCCTTCAATTGGAGCTGAAATTCAAAAGCGTAGACCAGCAGTGGTCATTAGTAACGATATTTTAGCAAAAACATCACCTTTTGCATGGGTAGTGCCAATATCACATGATTCATTTAATGGAGAAGACTATCCATTACACGTTCAACTGGATGCAAGGACTCAAGTTGATGGAACTATCTATGTGGAACAGATTAAGGCATTTGATTTTAACCATCGTCAGTGGCAATTTGTAGAAATGTTACCAATGGATATCTTTGATGAAGTACGAAAAAAAGCAAGATTGGTCATATGATGCAATTCTCACTTTTGCTGTTTTATGTGTGATTATAAAAAACACATTATCGGTTTGGGAACAATCTGGAATATTACAATGAATATTGGCCCAATTTTAGTAGGTTCTTCTGTTCAGGAAAGTTTGATTTGGTTTTTCTGGACAGAAGTAGTCATTGTTGTAGGCTTGCAGTTTCTTATTATTTTAGTTTATATAATAGGATTTTTTAGAAAGAAATTTTACTCTAAAAATGAATAATTTTTTCAAAGACTAAGATGAGCAAAATCTTGGTCTTTTTTGTCATTTTTGAGTATCCTACTAATTAAAAGGAAGTGTTCTTATGGATTTAAGTGAAAAACAAGCTGCATTGAAAAAGCTAAGTAAAGAGCAATATGAAGTTACACAACATGCTGCAACAGAATACCCATTCTCTGGTAAGTATGATGACTTTTTTGAAGAGGGAATCTATGTTGATGTTGTTAGCGGTGAGCCACTTTTTTCTAGTTTAGATAAGTACAATTCAGGTTGTGGCTGGCCTGCATTTACTAAACCAATCGAAAAAGTGGTTTATAAACGTGATAGTAGCCATAATATGGAGCGAACTGAGGTAAGAAGTAAAGATGCCGATTCTCACTTAGGCCATGTATTTAATGATGGTCCAGTTGATCAAGGCGGAATGCGTTACTGCATTAATTCAGCTGCTTTGCGTTTCATTCCTAAGGCAGATTTGGAAAAAGAGGGTTACGGAAAGTATTTAGCTTTATTTGAAGGAGCAAAATAATGACAGAATATAAAAAGGCGATTTTTGCTGGTGGTTGTTTTTGGTGCATGGTAGCACCATTTGATACCTTACCTGGAGTTAAAAGTGTAATTTCTGGTTATACAGGAGGACATAAAGAAAATCCAACCTATGAAGAAGTATGTAATCATACAACAGGGCATTTAGAAGCTGTTGAAATCACTTATGACCCAGAAAAAATGTCTTATGAAAAGCTCTTGTCATATTATTGGCAAGTAGTTGACCCAACTGATGAAATGGGACAATTCCAAGATCGTGGTGAAACGTATCGTCCAGTAATTTACTATAGTGATGAAGAAGAAAAATCCTTAGCTGAAAAGTCAAAGCAAGAACTAGCTGACTCTGGAAAATTTGACAAGCAAATTGTCGTTGCAATTGAACCGGTGCAAAAGTTCTGGCCAGCTGAAGACTATCATCAATATTTCTACCAAAAGAATCCACTTCGGTACATGATGGAAGAAGCCGGTGGACGTGCTGCTTTTATCGAAAAACACTGGTCAAAAAATAATTAATAAAATATATAAATAACAAACAAAATCTTTCTAAATTTGGTAAACTAGTTGTGTTACTAATTTAAGAAGGTTTTTTTATGGAATCACTAGAAGGACTCTCACGACGTTATAATTTATTATCGAAAATTTCAGCAGCATTTTTATATGCAATTGCTGTTGCTGTGGCTTTGAATTTTTTCTGGCAACCTGGTCATATGTATTCTTCAGGAGTAACAGGATTTGCTCAGCTGATTAATACCTTATCAGAGAGATACTTACCATTCACTTTGACCACTTCGACGCTTTATTTTGCTTTAAATGTGCCATTATTTATTTTAGGCTGGTTTAAGATTGGTAAGAAATTCACTATTTTTACGATTATTGCAGTATTTCTTGCTTCGATTATGATGCATAGTTTACCTGCTCCAGAATGGAAGCTAGATCCGCTTATTTGTGCTATTTTTGGTGGCGTAATCAATGGTGTTGGTACCGGATTAGCTTTGAAAAGTGGTATTTCAACTGGTGGGTTAGATATTGTAGGTATCATTTTACGTAAAAAGACGGGCCAAAGTTTTGGATCAATTAATATTGCAATTAATCTTTTAATTGTGATTGCGGCTGGTTTTGTCTTTGGCTGGACCCGGTCACTTTATACAGCTTTGAACATTTTTATTAACGGCCGGGTAATTGACACTGTTTATACCCAGCATCAAAAGATGCAAGTCATGATTGTAACTGAACATCCTAAAAAAATTATTGATGGTATTCAAGAAAAGATGCATCGTGGGATTACGATAATTCATGATGTTGAAGGAGCTTATGGTCATACGGAAAAGACAATTTTATTTACCATTATTGACCGCTATGACATGTATGATATTCATAATATTATTGTTGCTTGCGATCCGTATGCCTTTGTTAGTGTAAGTGAAGTGGCAAAGGTTTATGGTCGTTTTAAGGAACAAGAACTAGTTTAAATAAATATAAAATAAAATCGCACCTCAAAAGAGATGCGATTTTTTAATTTTTACATTTCATCTTCAATTCCCAAATGACGTAAAATCAATGCTGCAGTTTCTTCAATTGAACGGTGGGCAACATTAACAACATAGCAACCTAACTTAGTAAAGAGCGCTTGTGCGGAAGCTAATTCCTTATTAATTGCGTCCATATTTGAATAAGAAGTTTCAGGATCAAGTCCATAACTCTTAAGCCGAGCAACTCTAATTTCATTTAAAACTTGCGGATCATTTGTTAAACCGATAATCTTTTTAGGATCAATTTGATAAATTTCATCTGGAATATGGGTTTGTGGTACTAGTGGAAGATTGGCTACTTTTAGATTTTTATTAGCCAAGAATAATGAAAGGGGAGTCTTACTTGTTCTTGAAACACCAAGTAACACAACATCAGCTTCCAAAAAGCCCTTGGGGTCTTTTCCATCATCATACATGACAGCAAATTCCATAGCTGAAATACGATCAAAATAATTTTTGGTTAATTGGTGACTAGCTCCAATTTGACCTGAAGGTTCAAGCCCTGTCATTGCATGAATATCATCAACGACACTTGAAAAAATATCGACTGGTTTTGCACCATGTTCACGGGCAAACTTAATAGTCGCTAATTGTAAATCACTGTTTACAAGAGTATAGCCAATTAACATATGCTCACAGCTATCAAGTTCATCAAAAACTTTTTCTAATTTTTCCATTGTTGTGATGAATGGATAACGACGGTAGTTTACTTCAGCATCAGGATATTGTGCTGCAGCAGCTTTCATTAAGTTAAAGGCAGTATCACCAACACTGTCGGAAATGATTATAATGTTAACAATTTTGCTTTTTTCCATAACTTTTTACCTCATTTATATTTTCAATTCTATTATACTCTGAAATTTTTTCTAAAAGAACTATTGACGTATAAGGACCTTTTTGGCTATAATTTAACTATATTGTTATGGCAGTACTGCCAAGAAATGGAAGGAGGGATCTCACATGGCCAAGACTATTGTTCACGAAAACGAGTCAATTGATGATGCTCTTCGTCGTTTTAAGCGTTCCGTTTCTAGAAGTGGTACTTTGCAAGAATACCGCAAGCGTGAATTCTACGAAAAACCAAGCGTCCGCAGAAAGTTGAAATCTGAAGCTGCTCGCAAGCGTAGACATTATTAATTAATAGAAAGCTCTCGACGAATAGTTTTTGTCGGGAGCTTTTTTGCACCAAGAAAGAAGGATTTTTCAAATGTCATTAATGGATCAACTCATGGCTGATATGAAAGAAGCTATGAAGGCTAAAGATAAGGAAAGACTAGCAACAATTAGAATGCTTAAGTCAGCTTTAATGTATGCCACTATTAAGGATGAAGGTAAGCTCTCAGATAATGAATTATCACGTGAACAAGAACTTGCCGTTTTAGGTAAGGAAAAGAAGCAACGTGAAGAATCAATTGCTGACTTTAAAAAAGCAGGTCGTGACGACTTAGTAGCTGCCACTGAAAAAGAACTTGAAATTGTTGAAAGTTACATGCCAAAACCATTTACTGAAGCAGAATTAAGTCAGCTAGTAGATGAAACAATTGCTGAAGTTGGTGCAAGTAGCAAGGCTGATTTTGGTAAAGTAATGAAGGCAATTGTACCTAAGATTACCGGTCGAGCAGATGGTAAAGAAGTTTCTAAATTAGTTGGAGCAGCACTTTCTAAATAATTTACTAAAAGGATGATGAAATGCCTCAATTTACATTTACGCCACAAAATCCCGCAAATATTATGAGTTTAGTGGGAGTTAATGACTCTAATTTAAAATTATTGGCTGATGGTTATGATTTAACTGTTGCCGATACTGGTGATGGCATCTTGATAGATTCGCCAGACGAAAAGAAAGTCAAACTTGTCATTAAAGTATTAGCTGCCTTAGAAAAAGTTGTCAATTCTGGAGTAAGTATTGCAGCTCCAGACGTAGTTAGTGCTATGAAGATGGCTGAAAAAGGAACAGTTGAATTTTTTGGTGATTTATATAATAAAATCTTGATTAGAGATGCCAAGGGGCGTCCAATTCGTCCGAAAAATGCTGGGCAACAAGCTTATATTGCAGCTATTCAAAAAAGTGATATTGTTTTTGGAATTGGACCAGCAGGTACTGGTAAAACTTTTCTAGCGGTTGTAATGGCAGTTAGTGCTTTTAAAAATGGTGAAGTTTCTCGAATTATTTTGACTAGACCAGCTGTTGAAGCTGGTGAAAGTTTGGGATTTTTACCAGGTGATTTGAAAGAAAAAGTTGATCCATATTTGCGCCCAATTTATGATTCATTGTATGCCGTCCTTGGTACTGAAACGACTAATAGGTTGATGGAACGAGGAGTAATTGAAGTAGCTCCTCTTGCATATATGAGAGGTCGTACTTTAGATGAAGCATATGTTATTTTGGATGAAGCTCAGAATACAACTGATGCCCAAATGAAAATGTTTTTAACGAGACTTGGATTTAATTCTAAAATGATTGTCAACGGGGATGTTACCCAGGTTGACTTACCAGGGAAACAACATAGTGGTTTACTTGATGCAATGCATATTTTAAAAGATGTAGATCAAGTTAAGTTTGTTAACTTTACATTTAATGACGTTGTGCGGCACCCTGTTGTAGCCAAGATTATTAGAGCTTATGAAGAAGAAGGACATTAATGGACGCTATTGATATTACTTATAACGATGAAACCAATTTCTTAGCTGACACAAGTCGTGATTGGCGCAAATGGATTATGGATTTACTCCTCATGGCTAAGAAAGAAATTAGTAAAGATAATAATTTAGAAATGAGTATTAACTTCGTAGATGAAGATAAAAGTCACCAAATTAATCGTGATTATCGAGGTAAAGATCGCCCAACAGATGTAATTTCATTTGCAATTGAAGATGGAGAAGAAGGCGTGGATCTTTCTAGCTTTATTGAAGATCCAGATTTCACAGAAGATATAGGTGACTTGTTCATGTGCATCAGTGTGATTAAGCGGCATGCTGAAGAATATGGGACAGGATTCGATAGAGAATTTGGTTATACTTTAGTTCATGGCTTTTTACACTTGAATGGGTATGATCATATTGAACCTGCTGAAGCTAAGGAAATGTTTGGCATTCAGGGGAAAGTTCTAGAAGAATATGGTCTTCCTCTTTATCCAGATCAATTAGATGAAGGACGTGGAAAGTAATGAATACTGAAGAAAAGAAGTTATATGAACTTGCAGTTGCACATTTGAATACTGCTTATGCTCCTTATTCTAAATTTCATGTTTCAGCAGCGCTTTTAACAGAATCAGGAAAAATTACTACTGGTGTTAATATTGAAAATGCAGCTTATGGCTCAACTATTTGTGCAGAGCGAGTAGCACTTTTTAATTATGTTAATCAAGGTTTGAAGGATGATCCAATCAAATGCTTATTAATTACTGGCAATACTAGTCGGCCAATTTCCCCATGTGGTTCTTGCCGTCAAGTTATGGCAGAATTTATGAAAGCTGATAGTAAAATTATCTTAACTAATGCTCAAGGTGACTATAAAATGACAACTTTAGCTGATATTTTACCTTATTACTTTACAGATGGAGATTTAGCAGATGGTAGAAACAAGTAAATTTAAATCTGGTTTTGTTGCGCTAATTGGGCGCCCAAATGTAGGTAAATCAACTTTGATGAACCATTTAATTGGACAAAAAGTTGTTATTACATCTAATAAATCTCAAACAACTCGTAATAAAATTTCAGGTATTTTCACTACTGAAAATTTACAAGCTGTTTTTGTTGATACTCCAGGCATTCATAAGCCACAAAATAAATTAGATGATTATATGGATAAAGCTAGTCTTTCATCATTAAATGATGTTGATTTAGTTTTTTTCATGGTTGAACCGGAAAAAGTTGGTAAAGGTGATGAATACATTGCTGACTTACTTAGCAAAGTTAAAGTTCCAATTTTCTTAATCATTAATAAAATTGACCAGGTTCATCCGGATAGCTTGCTTCCTGTTATCGAGTCATATCAAAAATTAGGAAAATTTGCAGAAATTGTTCCAATTTCTGCAACCAACGGCAATAATATGGAAGATTTAGTTGCTACTTTATACAAATATTTGCCAGAAGGACCACAATTTTATGGTAGTGATGAAGTTACTGATCGTCCGGAATATTTTGTTGTTGCAGAATTAATTCGAGAACAAATTTTGCGCTTAACGCAACAAGAAATTCCACATGCTACTGCAGTTGTAGTTGAAAGAATGAATCAAAGAATTAATGGCAAATTGCAAGTTGAAGCCACAATTTATGTGGAACGTGATGGCCAAAAGAAGATTATCATCGGTAAGGGTGGTAGTATGCTTAAAAAGATTGGAATTCAATCACGTAAGCAAGTTGAAGCTTTATTAGGTGAAAAAATTAATCTTCATTTATGGGTAAAAGTTCAAAAGAATTGGCGAACTGATCCAAGCTTCTTAAAGCAAATTGGTTATGACAGTAAGGACTTGTTTTAATGACTAGAGAAGTCGTTGAAGTAACAGGGATTGTATTTAAACGTCAAAGATATAAAGAAGCCGATGTCTTAGCTAAGATAATTAGTAAGGACATGGGCATTTTTACTATGCTGGTGAGAGGAGCTCTTAGACCTAAGTCTAAATTAAGTGCTAGTGTGTTGGCATTTTCTTATGGAAATTATCAAGTTTTGACAAGCCAGAAGGGCTTGAGCCCCCTAAAAACCTATAAAGATATTAAACAATTTTCTAATTTATATAGTGATTTAACTTTAAATAGCTATGCTTGTTATCTTTGTGATTTGGTGGATCATGCATTTGTAGAATACCAATCTTTAGGTGAATTTTATAATTTGATATTAGTGGCTTTGACCAAGTTAAATGCTGGACAAGATCCTGAAATTATTTGTCAATTAGTTGAACTTCAGATGCTAGCTGCATATGGAGTAAGACCACAATTCAAGCAGTGTGCTATTTGTGGTGAAATACACGGCCCTTTTGATTATTCGATTAGTGCAGGTGGAGTGATCTGTCAAAAACATTTTAATGAAGTAGCTCGAATGCATTTGGATGCCAAGCAAGTCGCCATGATTAGAACGTTGGGGTTAGTTAATATCAATCGTTTAGGACAAATAAATGTGAAACCTGATACTAAAAAAGCAATTAGAAGAGCAATTGATCGAATTTATTTTCAAACAGTTGATTTGAATCTCAAGACGAAGAAATTTTTAGATGAGATGCGTAGACTTGAGATTTAATTGCACAATTTAAATAAAAATATGGTAAAATGTTAAAGTATACTGACAAAGATGAGGATAAGAAAAGTACTAGTTAAGCGAGTGCTGTTTGATGGGAGAGCACCTAGGAAAAGGCACCTCTAGTCAACTTAATTAAGAGCAGGAAACGATAGCTTCCTGAATTAGGGTGGAACCGCGATTCAATCGTCCCTATGCAAAATTTTGCATAGGCTTTTTTTATGCCTTTGCACAGGAGGAAATTAGATGACAAATAAGAAATTAAATGTCCAAGATATGATTTTTAAATTAGAACAATTTTGGGCTTCTAAAGGTTGCATGATTATGCCTTCTTACGATGTTGAAAAAGGGGCAGGAACTATGAGTCCGTATACTTTTTTACGTGCAGTAGGTCCAGAACCTTGGGCTGCATGTTATGTTGAGCCATCAAGAAGACCAGCTGACGGTAGATACGGTGACAACCCTAACCGGTTATTCCAACACCACCAATTCCAAGCTGTTATTAAACCTGCACCAATTGATATTCAACAATATTATTTAGATAGTCTTCGTGTTTTGGGAATTGAACCTTTAGAACATGATATTCGTTTTGTTGAAGATAACTGGGAAAACCCATCAATGGGTTGTGCCGGTGTTGGTTGGGAAGTATGGCTTGATGGGATGGAAGTTTCACAATTCACTTACTTCCAAGTTGTTGGTGAATTAGATGTTAAGCCAACTATGAGTGAAATTACTTATGGTGTTGAAAGATTGGCTTCATATATTCAAGATGTTAACAGTGTCTTTGATCTTGAATGGGGTAATGGAATTTTATACCGTGATATCTTCAAAGAACCAGAATATGAACATTCTAAATATGCATTTGAAGAAAGTAATCAAGAAGAATTGTTACAATTCTTTGACACTTATGAAGCAACAGCTAAAGAATTGCTTGGCAAGAACTTAGTTCACCCAGCATATGACTATATCTTGAAGTGTAGTCACACATTCAACTTGCTTGATGCACGTGGTGCTGTTTCTGTTACTGAAAGAGCTGGTTACTTAGCAAGAATTAGAAATATGGCCCATGAAGTTGCTCAATGCTTTGTTGAAGAACGTGAAAAGAGAGGATTCCCTTTACTTAAGAGCGCAGAAGTAGAAAAGGCGGAGAGTGAAAATGACTAAAGATTATTTATTTGAAATTGGCACTGAAGAAATGCCAGCTCATGTTGTTTCTAGAAGTGTAAAACAATTAGCAGATCGTACTAGTAAGTTCTTGAAAGATAATGGCTTGGAATTTAAAGCAATTAAGACTTTTTCAACTCCTCGCCGTTTAACGATTTTGGTGCAAGATTTAGCTGAAAAGCAAGCAGATATTGATGAAATAAAAAAAGGCCCTGCAAAGAAGATTGCTTTAGATAGTGAGGGTAATTTTACTAAAGCTGCTCAAGGTTTTGTTCGTGGTCAAGGAATGACGACTGATGATATTTACTTTGAGGAATTAAAGGGAACTGAATATGCTTATGTTCATGTTCAAAAAGCAGGCAAACTTGCCACTGATATTTTACTGGGCATGAGCGACATTATTAAGGCGATGACTTTCCCAACTAAAATGCGCTGGGGCAGCAATGACTTTGAATTTGTACGTCCAATTCATTGGTTAGTTTCATTATTCGGTAGTGAAGTAGTACCTGTTAAAATTTTAGACATCACAGCTGGACGTAAAACAATGGGCCACCGCTTTTTAGGTGATAGCGTTATTTTAGCAAATAGTGATGATTATGAAGAAGCTTTGAAAGGCCAATTCGTAATTGCCGATGCTGCTGAACGCAAGACAATGATTGTTAACCAAATTGATCAATTAGTTGCTGAAAACAATTGGAAAGTTAAGCTTGATGCCAGCTTATTGGAAGAAGTAACGAACTTGGTTGAATATCCAACTGTATTTGCAGGTAGCTTTGATGAAAGTTACTTAAATATTCCAGATGAAGTTTTGATTACATCTATGAAAGATAATCAAAGATACTTTGAAGTTTATGATCAAGATGGCAAATTAATTAACCACTTCATTTCAGTTCGTAATGGTAATAAAGAATTCCTTGAAAATGTTATTAGCGGAAATGAAAAGGTATTAGTTGCTCGTTTAGATGATGCTAAGTTCTTCTATGATGAAGATAAGAAATACCCACTTAGTCATTTTGTTTCAAGACTTGATAAAGTTTCATTCCACGATAAAATTGGTTCAATGGCTGAGAAATTAGTACGTGTACGTATCATTGGTGAATACTTGGCCAAGAAATTTGGATTAAGTGATGGAGTTATTAAGAACTTTGATCGTGCTAGTGAACTTTATAAATTTGATTTAGTTACTCAAATGGTTGGTGAGTTTGCTGAACTTCAAGGGGTAATGGGGATGCACTATGCAGAGCTTGCTGGTGAAAATAAAGATGTTGCTCTTGCAATTAAGGAACACTATATGCCTCTTACTGCAGAAGGCGAATTACCAACTAGTGAAGTTGGTGCATTATTGTCAGTTGCAGATAAATTTGATAATATTATTACTTTCTTCGCTGCTGGTATGATTCCAACATCATCAAATGATCCATATGCTCTTAGAAGATATGCATATGGAATCGTTAGAATTTTACTTAACCAAAATTGGTCACTAGCAATTGATAAGGCTTTGCCAGAAATGGTTGAATTGCTTGATGGTAAGACAAAGGCTAAGATGCCTAAGACTGGCCAAGAAGATGAAGAAATTTCACTCTTCATTCGTGATAGAATTAAACAATTTTTGCAAACAAATAATTACAAGTATGATGTAATTGATGCAGTTCTTCATTCTAGTCAAAAGGATCCAAGTCGAATTTTAGCAGCAGCTAAAGTATTGCAAGCACATCACGATTCACCAGAATTTAAGCCTGTAGTTGAAAGTTTAATTCGAATCGAAAATATTTTGAAGAAGGCTAAATATAAAGGCGATAGTGTAGTTAAGAGCGATTTATTTGAAGATAATTCAGAAAACGAATTATATTTAGCTAGTCAAAACTTGCAAGCAATTGATAACTTTACAGAATTGTATGAAGCATTTGTTTCAATGCAAAAAGTAATTGACAGATACTTTGAAGTAAATATGATTATGGCTAAAGATGAAGCAGTTAAAAATAATCGCTTGGCACAATTAAGCCAAATCAATGAATTAGCTACTCGTTTAGGTGCATTAAGCAAGTTAGTTATTAAATAAAATGCTTTGTTATAAAATAAAGACAAGTGTCTATTGAAAGAGGTGATACAATTGGCAGGACGCATCCCAGAAGATTTTATCAATGAGGTACGAAATAGTATCAATATTGTTGACGTAATAAGTCAGTATGTATCACTTGAAAAAAGGGGCAAAGACTACGTAGGCCTTTGTCCTTTTCATCAAGAAAAGACCCCATCATTTACTGTTAGTGAAGATAAGCAGTTTTTTAAGTGCTTTGGATGTGGTAAGGGTGGTAATGTCTTTAGTTTTATGCAGTATAAGGAAGGCTTAAGCTTTCCAGAAGCAGTGGCTGAAGTAGCAAAAATGGCCAATTTAGCAATGCCAAGTGGCTATCAATCTGAGATGAAGCCATTAAGTCCTTTGAAAAAAGTTCATCAAGATGCCTGTGATTTTTTTCATCAAGTATTACTAACTAGTAAAGCAGGTGAGCGAGCTCTAAATTATGCTAAAGAGCGTGAATTATCTGAAGATTTACTTGAACACTTCCAAATCGGATATGCACCAAATAGTGATCATCTATTATTAACTTTTTTACGTGGTAAAGGATACGATGATACAGTGCTTGCTAAAAGCGGGCTCTTTTCTCAAAATGAAAATGGACAATTATTTGATCGTTTTCGTGATCGATTGATGTTTCCTTTAGCAGATGAAGTAGGGTATATAGTCGGTTTTTCTGGACGAAGAATTTCTAATAATAAAGAATTAGCGAAATACTTAAATAGTCCGGAAACTGAAATTTTTAATAAATCTAAGGTCCTATTTCACTTAAAAGAAGCTAAAAAGGCAGCGCGAACTGAAAAGCACCTTGTTTTATATGAAGGATATATGGATGTAATTGCAGCCTATAAGGCTGGGATTAAGACAGGGATTGCTTCGATGGGAACTAGCTTGACTGATGATCAGGTATATTTACTTAAACGTATTAGTCGCAATATCATTATTAACTATGATGGTGATGAGCCTGGACAGCACGCAATTGAGAGAGCAAGTCATATGTTTGAAACAGTTGGTGGCTTTCAAGTTGGCGTAGTTTCCTTGCCAGAAGGGCTTGATCCAGACGAATATGTAAAAAAATATGGCCCTGAGCGCTACCAAGATGAAGTTAAAGGTGCGATTACGCCAACTGACTTTTTCTTAAAACGGTTGGAATTAAAGTATAATTTTTCAAATGATCGTGAAAAATTAGCTTATTTAGATGAAGCAGTTAAATTGATTGCACCGCTCAATAATCCTGTTGAACGGGATCTTTATGTTACTAAGCTTGCCAAAAAGGTAGGTGTTTCAGAAGACTCATTGAAAGTGAGTTTGCTGAGAGAAGGACGCAAACTTCGAGTAGCTGAAAGAAGAAAAAAACAATATGATTTTGAACCTGAAGAACAAAGTAAGACTCAAGTAGCAACACTGCATAATGCTAATCCAGCTCTTGTTAGACTGTTTTATTTATTTGTTCACTCTGAAAAGGTTAGAAATTATTTGCTGGACTTACATTTTCTCTTTCCAGATGAAAGCTATGCCAAATTGGCTGAATCTTGGCTTGATTTTGAAGAAACACATGATAATGCTACAATTAACAGTTTCTATGATTTTATTCCTGATGATTTAAAGGGTATAATAGATAACATGGAAATGATGACAATGCCTGAAGACTTTTCTAAAGAAGAAGTCGATGGATTGTTGGCATCACTCAAAAAGCTTGACACTCAACGGAAAATTAGCAATTTGCAAATGCAATTGCAGGATGCTCAACGTAGACAAGATGAAGATCAAGTGCTTAAAACTTTAGAAATGATTATTAATGCAAAACGCAATAACAATTAGGGAGGCTTATTAATGGCAGATATGACTTTAGACAAAAAAGTTAAAGAACTTGTCAAAGAAGTCAAAAAGAGTAAAGAGATTACTGAAACCGACTTTACTGAAAAGTTAATCAAGCCATACAAGCTTGAGGGCAAGGCTGTTGACCAACTGGTTCAAGAATTCGAAGATAATGGAATCAGTATCGTTGATGCAAACGGTGAACCATCAAACTTAGCCTTAAAGAAGCAGAAAGATGTTGAAAAAGAAGAACTTAAAGATTTATCTGCACCTGCAAGTGTGCGAATGAATGACCCAGTTAGAATGTACTTAAAGGAAATTGGTCGGGTTCCTCTTTTGAATGCTGATGAAGAAATTGCTCTTGCTAAGAGAATTCAAGATGGTGATGAAGAAGCAAAGCAAGAACTTGCAGAAGCTAACTTGAGATTAGTTGTTTCAATTGCTAAACGTTATGTTGGTCGTGGAATGCAATTCCTAGACTTAATCCAAGAAGGTAATATGGGGTTAATGAAGGCTGTTGACAAGTTTAACTATAAGCTTGGTTTCAAGTTTTCAACTTATGCTACTTGGTGGATTCGTCAAGCAATTACACGTGCAATTGCAGACCAGGCTAGAACAATTAGAATTCCAGTTCACATGGTTGAAACAATTAACAAGTTAATCAGAATTCAACGTCAACTTTTACAAGATTTAGGACGTGAACCAACGCCTGAAGAAATTGGTGCAGAAATGGACATGGGAACAGATAAGGTACGTGATATCTTAAAGATTGCCCAAGAACCAGTTTCTCTTGAAACACCAATTGGTGAAGAAGACGATTCACACTTAGGTGACTTTATTGAAGATAAGGATGCAACTAGTCCTGAACAACATGCTTCATATGAAATGCTTAAGGAACAACTTGAAGAAGTACTTGATACATTAACTGATCGTGAAGAAAACGTTCTTCGCTTACGTTTCGGTTTAGATGATGGCCGGACTAGAACCTTGGAAGAAGTTGGTAAGGTGTTTGGAGTTACTCGTGAACGTATTCGTCAGATTGAAGCAAAGGCTTTACGTAAATTACGTCACCCAAGTAGATCAAACCAATTAAAGGATTTCTTAGATTAATAAAGAAATAACAGATAGCATTTGCTATCTGTTTTTTTTACTTAATATTATTTCCCCATTAGCAAGAGCTTTTTTGATACAATCAATTAATAGGAGGGATAGCATGCTTGAAACAAGACTTGCCCATTTGGCGGCAATGGTAGACGAAAATACACGTTTAGCTGATATAGGAACGGATCATGCATACTTACCAATTGATTTGGTTAAATCAGGGAAAATTGACTTTGCAATTGCTTCAGATGTTGCTGAAGGGCCACTAGATAATGCCAAAACTGACATTCTTGCAGCAGGTTTAAGTAAAAATATAGAAACAAGACTTGGTAGTGGTTTAGAAACGTTAAGACCAGAAGACAATATCCAGACAGTTGTTATCGCTGGAATGGGTGGAAAGTTAATGTCTGATTTGCTTGAAACAGCTAAAGTAAATGGAAACTTATATCCTACTTTAATCTTGGAACCAAATATTGGTGAACCACGTGTTAGAAAATGGTTAATGGAAAATAATTACCAGATTATTCAAGAAGAGATAATTGATACAGCTGGGCATATCTATGAATTGATTAAAGCTACATTAACTACTAGCAAACATTCACTAACTGATAAGGAACTTCTCTTTGGTCCATTTTTGTTAAAGGAAAAAACTGCTGTTTTTACAAAAAAATGGACTAATCAACTAGCTTATCAAAAGCAATTGTTACTCAATTTAAATAAGGCTAAAAATAAAGATATGGCCCGCATTTCTGAAGTTGAACAAAGAATTAAGTTTATTGAAGGAGAGCTAGAAAATGACTAAAGTTAAAGATATAATTGCTAAATTAAATGAACGTTTTCCTGAAAATATTGCGAGCAGCGGAGATCCTGTTGGACTTCAAATTGGCTCAGTTGATGCAGAAGTTACTAAAATTATGACTACACTTGATGTGCGCCCAAATGTGGTTGACGAAGCAATAAAAAAAGGTGTCGATTTAATTATTTCTCACCACCCAGTAATGTTTAGACCTGCTAGAAATTTAGACTTCAGTGATCCACAAAATGCAATGTATGGAAAAATTATTGCTCACGGAATTACCGTTTATTCTATCCATACTAATTCAGATAAGGCCGAAAATGGTTCAAGTGATTGGCAAGCAGAGGAATTAGGTTTAACTAATATTGAGCCTTTTGCAATTGATGATGATGGGATTGCAGTTGGCCGAAAGGGGAAACTACCCAAACCGATGAAAGCAATTGATTTTGCTTATTACACCAAAAAGCAAATGAATGTTGACTTTGTTCGCCTAATCACAGCTAATAATGATAAAATAATATCAACAGTTGGTTTTGTATGTGGTGATGGTGGCAAGTTCTGGCGTGATGCTCTGAAAGATAACTTAGATGCATATATCACTGGGGACGTCTACTACCACGTTGGTCATGATATGATTTCTAGTGGTTTAACAGTAGTTGACCCTGGTCACTACACCGAAAGTCTTTTCAAGACAAAATGTGCTGAAGTGCTTGATGATTTCAAGGCTAGTGAAAATTGGCCAGTTGAGATTGTAATCTCCCAAGAATCAACTGATCCATTCCAAGATTTAATGTAAGAAAGAAGAAATAATTATGGAATATCCAAATTTACTACCACGTTTTTTGAAATATGTAAAAATCAATTCTCGTTCTGATGAACACGCTGACCGTTTCCCATCAACTCAACGTGAAGTTGATTTCCAAATGGTTATCAAGAAAGATTTGGAAGAACTAGGCCTATCAGACATTCATTATAATGAAAAAGCTGGTGTTTTAATTGCTGAAATTCCATCAAATGTTGACTACGATATGCCAGTTATGGGCTTTTTAGCACACTGTGATACAGCTGATTTTAATAGTGAAAACATTAAACCTCAAATCACAGAAAACTATGATGGAGAAAGTAAGATTCAATTAGGTGATAGTGAATTTTACTTAGATCCAGCAGTTTTCCCTAATATGAAGAAATATAAAGGTCAAACTATTATTTCTGCCTCAGGTGATACCTTACTTGGTGGGGATGACAAGTGTGGTGTTAGTGAATTAGTAACATTTGCTGAATATCTGCTTGCTCATCCTGAAATTAAGCACGGTCGTATTCGCTTAGGCTTTACTCCAGATGAAGAAATCGGTACTGGTGCTGGACACTTTGATGTTGAAGATTTTGGAGCTGATTTTGCTTACACTGTTGATGGTGAAGCACCTGGTAAACTTGACTGGGGTACTTTTTCAGCTGCACAATTTGGACTCGACATTCAAGGAGTTAATGTTCACCCAGCTGTTGCTAAAGGCCAAATGATTAATGCTATTCAAGTTGGTATTAACTTCCAAAACTCATTGCCACAAAATGAAGTCCCAGAACAAACTGAAGGTAGAGAAGGATTCTACCACTTGATGAACTTCCAAGGTACCGTTGATAATGCTCACCTTGACTACATTATTCGTGACTTTGAACGTGATGGCCTTGAAGCTCGTAAGAACTTGGTTAAATCAATTGTAAAGAAAATGAACGATGAATTTGGCGAAGAACGTCTTAAGCTCAAGATGTGGGACCAATACTACAACATGGCTGATGAACTTAAGAAGCACATGGAAGTTGTAGATTTGGCTCGTGATGCTTACAAGGCTGAAGGCTTGACAATCAATGAAGATCCAGTACGTGGTGGTACTGATGGTTCTCAATTAACTTACATGGGGCTTCCTTGTCCAAACTTATTTGCTGGTGAAGAAAACATGCATGGTCGCTTTGAATATACTGTGCTTGAATCTATGTGGAAAGCTGTCGATGTAATGGTTAAAATGGCAGAATTACACGCAGAAAGAAGCAAGTAGTGAAACAAAATTAATATAAATATTTTTACTTTGCTTTAATGAATAATTTTTTATTATTGATATATAAAGCTTCTTTGATAATAAAAAATTAAGAAAAAGTTATGCACTAATACTAATTAATAAAAAATATAGCTGATAAATACTGATATATAGGTATTTGTTGGCTTATTTTTTTGGAAAATATCAATAAATGAAAAATTGTGAAACATAAAAACTATCTACTTGCAAAAAAGTATAAGTTAAGATAACATAATAGTGTATTACACGACTAACACAATAAATGAGGTGAGAATATGGAATTTAAAGACAATGTGCCTATTTATATTCAAATTGAGCAATATTTATATCGGCTCATAGTGCAAGGAGAATTACCAGCTGGTCAAAGAATTCCATCTGTTAGACAGCTAGCTGTTGATTTAACGGTTAACGTCAATACAGTTCAAAGAGCATTGCAAGAGATGAATAATCAGGGGATTTTATTTACCAAACGTGGAGAAGGTAATTTTGTTACTGAAGATACTGCTCTTTTAGAAAAGACCAAAAAAGAGTTATTAACGCGAGAATTAGATGATTTTGTCGAAAACATGCATCGTTTAGGCATCAAGAATGACGAACTTGTTCCAACACTATCAGAATATTTAGAGAGTTTAGGAGAAAAGTAATGAACAAAGCATTAGAAATTCAAAATTTAACTTACAAGAAAAATCAAAAAGTAATTCTGGATAATATTAATTTAGATCTCGCCCAAGGAAAAATTGTTGCCTTGTTAGGAGAAAATGGTGCAGGTAAGACTACTTTAATGCGTTGCATTGCTGGCGTTGCCAAGAATTGGTCCGGTAGTATTAAAGTGGCAGGAAAAAGTGGTGAAGCAGAGAAAAAAGCTAAATTAGCATTTACAGATAAACTAACTGGTTTTTCAGATTCAACCAAAATTAAACATGTAATTAAGTTTTATGAAACTATTTATTCTGATTTTGATTTAGAAGAATTTACTAAATTACGTGAATTCATGAAGTTATCACCTGATATGCGTTTAGGTCAACTTTCACGGGGGATGCGTGAAAAGTTGGTAATTGCTTTAACATTTGCTAGAAAAGCAGATTTGTATCTTTTAGATGAACCATTTTCAGGAATTGACCCAATGGCAAGAAAGAAGATTATTAATTCTATTATTTTGTGGAAAGATGACAATGCTACTATTTTGATTTCTGACCATTTTGTTAATGAAATTGCAACTTTGCTTGATGAAGTTATTATTTTGAAAGATAACAGAATTTTAACTCATCAAAGTGCTGATCAAATTAGAAGTGAGAATACCAGTATTGAATCCTTCTACCAAGCCTTTTATGAGGGGGAAGAATAAATGACCTCTTTTAGTAAGTTATTTAAGGTAATGCAGCTACCTAAGTTAAAAATTGCAAGTTGGATATATTTAGTGCAATTAGTTGGAATGATTGCAATTGGACTATACTTTCAATTTTCTAATAGTGTTAGGCTACCTTATGAAAGTGCGTTTTTAGCTGAAGCTATCACACTTGTTTTAGCTGGTTTGTTTTTATACTTTTATTTGCTCAATAAAGAAATAAAAAGCTATAAAAGTCAAACTTGGCAACTAATGCCAGTTTCGTCAATTAAGTTATATTTAACAAATCAATTAACTACTTATTTAGCAATAGCATTATTTTTAGTATTTCAAGTTATAAATTTTGGGCTAATTTTGGGAGCATTTGCAGTTTCTTATCCAATAAATTTTTCTGAAATATCGAAAGCTCTTAATAACCCTACATCAACTTCTGTATTAGGGCAAATGGCAGTCTACATGATTTCATTAGGATGTTTATTTGTACTATCAGCAATTAGTTTCATGGTAATAATTATCTTTTTAGTAATGGTATCGCAAGTGATTGTCAATTTATTACCAGGATTTAAGAGTAAGAACTTAGTAAATTTAGTTCGAATAATTATTGGAATAATTGGTTATTTGATTATTGGTAATGTTTCTAGTTTTGCCTTTGAATCACTTTTAAAAATAAAGGATAATCCTTTGGCAGCTTTATCAAGTTCTGGATTAAGTGCTTTATGGACAAGTAATGGAATTTCTTTATTGTTTATTTTAGTCATTACAGCAGTCAACTTATATCTTTTAAAGAGATTCTTTGAAGCCAAGGCTAATTAGAAATGGAGGATAAAATGACGAGTTTTAGTACAGTATTTAAGCTACTTCAAGCAAAAAAAGCTAAAAAGATTTTAATGATTTACCTGATTCAATTAGCAGCGATTATGGCAATTGGAACATATTTGTATTTGGTAAATGCAAAAGAATTTCAATCAATTTTTGTTAGCTATGAAGTTATTGCTTTAACTACAAGTTTCTTTGCGTTGTTAATTAGTTGGTGCATTTTATTTATTGATGAAATAAAAATGTATGAGTCACAAACATGGCAACTTTTGCCAATTAGTTCTAAAAAATTCTTTTTAGCTAATATTTTGACAACTTATGTAACACTTTTTTATATGGCATTACTTGATTTAGGAACTTGCGCAATTTTAATATCAGTAGCATTTGCGGCAAGTAAGCCAGAATTAAAAGATATTTCGGTAGGTAAAACCCTAGGACAGCTACCTATTGGTGAAATTGCTCTATATGGATTGGGCATAGCTTTATTAATAGCTTTAGGATTAATTAGTTTTTCTTTGATGATTAATTTCTTGAGCTTTTCTTCAAAAACAATTGTTAATTTGTTGCCGGGCTTTAAGAGTAAGAAATTAGTTGGCTTATTACGTTTTATTTTCGCAATAGTGCTTTACGCAATTCTTACATACTTTATTAATACTTTTTCAAATGTTTTCGAAAAGGGCATTATTGATCGACAAGTCAATTTATTGGTATTGTGGCTCAGTGTTGCAGAAACTGGAATTTTTGTATTAATAGGGTCTATTGTTGATACTTGGATTTATCAAAAATTCTTTGAAGCCAAGGCTGTATAAAGGAGGGAGCTAAGGTGTTAGCTTTAACGGATTCTCTTTTTCAGACTAAAAAAAATCAAGCCAAAATCACCTTATTGGGGTATTTTTTAATAAGCTTAATTTTAGCTGTATTTTTAATTACAGGTAGAGCTTGGAGCTTCGTAGATTTTTCACTTGTTCCTGAAGATAAAGGTCTACCACTAGTTATGAGTTTTTCATCAACACTTTATAAATTTGATTTACTCTTTTTTGTATGGTGTATATATTACTTTGCTAAAGATTTAAGAAAGCAAACTTGGCAATTGGTTCCTTTATCAAGTACCAAAATATTTACTGCACAGTGGTTGAGTACATTGCTAGCTTGTGCCTATCTATTTATTGGGCAATTATTGTTAACTTTTATTTCTTATGTTGTATCTTATTTATGGGCAAGTAACCAGGTCTTAAATGGTTTAAGATTACTTTTTGATGCAAAATTTGAATTTCTCAATGATTTAGTATTTTTGACATTCTTTTGTTTAGCATGGCTTTTATTCACTGCATTAGTTGAAATCTGTAAATATGGAATTATTTCTCTATTACCTTTTTCTGGAAACAAAATTTTTGAAAATATTATTGAAATAATTCTTGTTATAATTGGGTTAATAATTGCTATTAACGGTTTTAACTTTATGTTTTTTAATGTTGGTACAACAGAAGAAGCAGGAACAATTTTTATGATAATTACATCTGTAATTCTGTGGTTAATTGTTCAACCATTATTCAATCGAATTGGTGAAAGTAAGGCAGAATAAAAGTATAGTCTAAAAAAATGTATTATACTAAAAACATTCACATGAAAAGGAGGAAATTTAGTGAAGATTATTTCATATTTGAAAAAAATAGGTCTTTTTATAGTTTCATTTTTATTATATGAATTGTTAATGAGTTCATATGTCATTCCCAAATCATTAAATAGTAACAAAGAAATGATTGGAAAATATCATTTTGTACTCTATGTGGCAACCATTGCGTTAGTGATGCTCGTGTATCATATCTATAAAAAACAGTTAGAGCAAGAGAATGAATGGCATTTCAATGAGAAGCCACATTTTAAGTGGTCAAAATTAGGATATAGTGGTTTAGCTTTTGTGGTAATGATTGCTGCCCAAGTTTTAATAAATATGTTTTTATCCTCTTCATCCAATTCTGCTAATCAAAAAGCAATTGATCAATTAGCAAAGGGAACGGATTGGCATTTTATTGTCTTTATTATTTTCTTAGCACCAATGTTTGAAGAAATAATCTTACGTGGTCAATTTTTCAATATTGCTTTTACTAAAGAAAATAAGTTGAATTACTGGTTAGGGATTGTAATCAATGGTCTATTCTTTGCTTGGTTGCATGATCCAAATTTCTCAATTCATATCATTACTTATTGGGTAATGGGGGCAATTTTAGCGACAACATATTTAAATACCAAAGATTTAAGATATTCATTTGTAACTCATATGCTTAATAATACTATTGCTGCATTACCATTAATCTTTGGGATGCATTAAACAAAAAAGAGTAGCACTTTTTTATTTAAGTGCTACTCTTTTAATTTGATTAATCTTGACTCTGAATATATTCCAAGATTTGATTAATTTCTTCACCTGTAAATGATCCATCACCAGTTTTCATAGCATGAATTTTTTCTACTGAAAGATGGCTAGCAAAGGCTAACTCAGTATCATTAACGTGATGTTTTACTTGGTAAGTTATAATTACATCTGAAAGTTCTTCTTGGTTCATATTAGCTTGGCTCCTTTAAAATAAATCCACTATTTATCTCTACATCTATTGTAGTTGAAATAAGGCCTTATTAAAAGGTAGACCACTTGGTTAATGGCCAATACCGGAAAATCACCTTGCCGACAATTGCGCTTCGTTTTACAAAGCCGAAGTATCGGGAGTCTTTCGAAACATTACGGTGATCACCCATTACGAAGTATTCACCACTTGGAACTTTATTAACACCAAATTTACTCTTTAAACTAAAGTTTTCTGTATAAAGTTGCCCACCTGAGTAAAGCTTTTTACCTTCAGTTAAGTATGGTTCGGAATATTTCTTCCCATTTAAGTATAGTTGATCATTTTTGTAAGTAATACTGTCACCAGGCATTCCCACAATACGCTTAATATATAATGCTCCTGGTTCATCGGGAGCATTTAAAATGACAATATCACCACGTTTTAAACTGGTATGACGCAAAGCAATAATTCGGTCACCATTTTCAAATGTTGGTTGCATTGATGGACCTGATACAGTTTCATTTGATAATACAAAACTAAAGATTAAGTAATAAATCCCCAACAAAATTGCAGCCATAACAAAAACTTGAAGTAGCCATTTACCTAAGCTTTCGTTTTCAGCCGCTTTATTCGATATATTTTTTCCCATTAAAACGTCTCCTTTATTAATCTATTTTCAATTATAACTGATTTTAACCTGATTGAATGGTAAAATCCTATTAAGGATAAGGAAATATGACTGATTTTTTAACAAAATTAATTAAAATAGATAATGAATTGAATATTCCAAGGCTTCATCAAGAAGTTTGTGAAGTTAAACGTGTTTGTTCAGTATTAGATAAAAAAGAAGTGCCTAACTGCCAAATTATGAATTTAGGTCCTATTACCGCGCAAAAAAGTGCAGCTAAAAAAATACAAGTAGCTAATAATTTACTTAATAGCTTTCGGCAATATTTATCTTTACATTATGGATTGTGGTCTTTGCCCAATGTCCAGACAGCACGAATAATCAAAGAAAAGTATAATATAACTAGTGCAGTTGAAGTTATGGCTGGCAATGCAGCGTGGTCTAAAGCTTTAAGTATGGCAGGAGTAAAAGTCTATGCTAGTGATAATTTGGTATGGTCTAAAACTTCCAAAACAGGTGGAGATTTGTTTTATCCAGTCGAGAACTTAGACGCAAGTTCAGCGATAATCAAATATCAAAATTGTGATTTAATTATTTGCTCTTGGGCGCCTAATTTTGGTCATGCTGATATTGATTTAATAAAAGTATGGAAAAAGCTAGAGCATAGACCCAAGTTGTTGTTTGTCGGTGAAGAATTTGGGGTAACGAATTCAGAAGAATTTTGGCAAACAGTATCATTTATTAAAAAGCCAGAATTAGCTTCAGTTAATGCTAGTTTTTCAAGCTTTGACTTTATTGAGGAAAGATTTTTTGAGATAGATGAAGATTAAGAAGATATTTTTAGGGATTTTTTTATTTGCTTGTTTTTTAGTAGCAGGAGTGTTAGTTTCAAATATTCAAAGTATAAGTGCAGATCAAGTTTTAACTGCTAGTGGGCTATCAAGCTATTCTAGAAACTTAAAAACTAATAGCAAAGTTGAGATTAGGACACTTTTGAAATACCTTACTAAAAAGTATCCTAATGAAAAGATAACTTTAGAACTGAATAATAAATATGATCAAGATCAAGTATTAATTTGGTCAAACTATCAAAATGAATTATTACCAGTTGCTAAGGGACGTTATTTTAATCCAGAAGAATTCGAAGGGGTAGTAAGCTTTGGTATTGTATCGCCAACTTCTAATATTCAACTTTTGAATACACAGGATAATAAATATATTGTCTTAAATAACCGTTATATTTCTGTAGTAGGGACTTTAAAAGAAGTTAGTGATAATATTCAAACCAAATATTATTTGACCACTGGAATTAATCAAGGCAATTCCAAAGCACGTCTTAATAATTTTGATATTATTATTGATACTCCATCTAACAGAGTGGTTCAGGGCGTAAGTAAATATCTGAATGGACAAGTAACTTTTTCAGAATTAGTTTCTACTCACCGTAGGACTCACTTCATTCGAGCAATGGCTTTTTCGATTTTATTAGGAATCATAGTGCTATTTGCAGGATTAGTTGCGGGTGCTTGTGCGATTATTAATCACATTCATAGTCAAATGGATAAAATTGAACGACCATTGAAAAAGTATTTTATTGCAAGTAAGTTGGGAAGATTTGTTTTTATTAATATTCTTATGGGCTTGGCAGCATATTTCTTTTTAACTTGGCGATTATATTTTACTAGTTTGAGTTATTTGATAATTTTATTTGTATTAATGATGACATTAAATGTTGTGATATATATGTTGGTTGTATTTTTCTTGAACAGAAAGGAAAAATTGGATAAATTAGTTTTACCTAAAGAATTTAAAGATAAATATCAAAAACTATTGGCTAAAAAAGCTGATAGCTTTTTTACTGCACTTGAAGCAGAACCTAAGAAGGCCTTTCGTTTGAACCCATTAAAGGCTGATTACCAAGAAGTAAGTTATGATTTATCTAAACCTGTTGATGGGGTAGCAGATGCTTATTATGGGGAAATAAGTGGTCGAGATATTGAGTGGGTTAGTGGTTATGTGTATTCTCAAGATCCTTCGGCAATGTATCCAGCTGAAGCACTTGGTGTTAAGCCTGGTCAGAAGGTTTTAGATCTTTGTGCAGCTCCAGGTGGAAAATCAACTGCTTTATTATCCGCTTTAAAAAATAAAGGCTTATTAGTTGCCAATGAAATTTCAACTAGTCGAGCAAAGAACTTACGAGAAAATATCGAACGTTGGGGAGCTGACAATTGCTTAGTTACTAATGAAGATACCAGTCATCTAGCCCAAAAATTCCCCCGCTTTTTTGATGCGATTTTAGTTGATGCACCATGTAGTGGTGAAGGGATGTTCAGAAAAAATCATGATGCAGTAACTTATTGGAGTCAAGAATATGTTCTTGAATGTAGCAATCGGCAAAAGGAAATTTTAAATGAAGCAGTTAAAATGTTAAAACCAGGTGGTAGTCTTTTATATTCAACTTGTACATATGCACCAGAAGAAGATGAAGAAATTTGTGCTTATTTGGTTAATGAATTAGGCTTCAAATTGGTTGAAACTAAAGTTAGTGTGGCTAGCCAAGGAGTCCCTGCTTGGGGAGAAAATCTTGATGGAATTGAGTATGCAAGAAGATTTTGGCCAGAAGATGAGATAGGTGAAGGGCAATTTTTGGCCAAGTTTATCTTGCCTGAGATTAATAATGAAGAAGCAGTTACTAACTCTAAGCAGAAAAGTAAAAAAAGAGGAAAAAAAGCTAATAAGAGATTAGAAGTCTTTACAAAGGCGGAAAAAGAATTAGTACAAGAATTACTGGCCGATTTTAATTTACCGAATAATTTTGACTTTAGTAAAGCAGTTAAAAGTAAGGATCATGTATATATTCCAGCTGTTGAGGATGTTTCTCAAATAAAAGTATTAAACAATGGGTTGGAACTAGGAGTTTTGAAAAAAGGTCGTTTTGAACCTAGTCAGCAATTGGCACAATATTTAGGACAAGTGCGACAAGAAAAAGTTGTTGAGTTACAGAATCAAGCTGAATTTGAGAAATATTTGCATGGAGAAACAGTACGGACAGAGGCGAAGTTAAAAGGCTTTGTATTAATTAGTTATCAAGATAAAATTTTCAGTTTTGGTAAAGTAACAGGGCAAGTAGTTAAAAATTTTTATCCTAAAGGGTTGAGAATTTAAGACATACTTTAAATTATGTAAAGTAGTAAGAATAAACATATAACTTCCTAGAGAAAAATACAGTAATACAAAAAATGTTGATAATCTTGGTTATATAAAACCTTGATATATCAACATTTTTTCTTTTTTATAAAACATTTTGTTCTTAGGGCAATATCATACTAACGGTTCCATTTTCTTAGTTGAATGCAGCCAATAGTATTTTTTTATCCCCGGCTTAGTTTTCATCAATTTAACAATTCTATAGTAAATTTCGTATTCCAATGTTTCTTTTTTAACATTAACAGCCTTGCTAGTTTTTTCAAAAGAAGTAAGTTTTGCATCAAAATTACTTTTGTTAATGTCCTTCTTGATAATCTGTAGTAATTTTATATACCCATTCAGTTGAATTATCTTCTAATAAATCAACTGACATAAAATATAAAGTAATCATTTTTTACCTCTTTTCTTTTATATTCCAGCCGCTATTTAATCATCAACAATGATTTGAATCAATTCTTTCCATAACCCCTTAGTTAAAGCATATTTTATCTTTTTAGCTTCGTTTACATTATTAATTCCAAAGAGAGCAAATAGACCAGCTAGTTCATCTTCGAAACGTAATACCGTTTCAACCAATCCGTCTTCGCCACTATTTTCATAGGCCTGCAAGAATAAGTTGGCAATACCAACAGATTTGGCACCCAAAACAAGACATTTCAAAATATCTAAAGCATTCCTTATACCTCCCGAGGCAAAGAAGTCAATGCCACATTCTTCTGCGATAAGTGCTGATTTAACAGTTGACAGGCCTAGCTCATCTAAATAGGGGAGCGGATGACTTGAGCGAGCATTTTCAATTTGAGCAAAGTTAGTTCCACCAGCGCCACCAAGATCTATAAGGTTAAAATTATTCTTTTGTAGTAATTCAATGCTTGCTTTATCAAATCCAAAGCCAACCTCTTTAATAATTACAGGGACATCGACGACATCTCTGATTGCTTTTAATTTATCAATCCAAACAAAGTCCCGATCTCCCTCAGGCATTGCTAATTCTTGAACAGTATTTATATGAATTTGAAGAGCGTCAGCTTGTAATTCTTGTACAATATTTTTAGCTGTATTAGCGGGCGTATTTGGATTAACATTGGCAAAAAATAGCCCATCAGGATTTTCTTCTCTTGCAACATAGAAACTAGCAAGTTGATCTTTCTCTTTTGCCAAGATGCTGCTTGACCCAGTAGCAAAGGGGATTTGTCCAATTCTACTTGCCTTACCAATTGCTCGATTAATTTCTTTTGATTTTTCAGATCCGCCTGTCATTGCGTTGATATAAAAAGGCGCCTTGACCTTTTTACCTAAAATCTCACAAGCAATTGCGGCTGATGAAACCCGGCTTTCTGGAAGGGCAGGGCGTACCAATTCAATACGATCAAAATCATTGTCTTTTATGGTGAAATATTTTTTAGCTAAAGCTAAATGTTCTTCTTTTCTTTTTGAGTGATTTGACATTATTTTTCCTTAGTTTGCTTTAAAACATGAACTCGAAAATCAAGTGGCAAAATACCAACTTTTCGCCAAGCTGCTTTTAGATCGGAAATTTTCCCACTATGATTGGTAATAACAATTCCACAATCACCGTTTCCAGCACCAGAAGTTTTGGCAGCAAAGCCTAATTTCTCAGCAATTTCAATTAATTCTGTTAAACGCGGAATTTCAATTGCAATATGATTTAATTTTGCAAAATGAGCTAGCAATTTTCTGTTCACACGAATTTGTTCCTGGATAAGATTGATATTTTGTTCTTTAAAACCAGCAATCATTTTTAGAACACATTGACGTGAATTTGCTAAAAATGCTTCATATTCTCTTTGAAAATTCTCTTTTTGAGCATTCGTTTCATCAACTAGACGAGAAGTTGATGCTGGTTTTTGGCTCCAACCAATGACTAATTCCATTCCAGCAGGTGGAGTTAATAATTGAACTTGTAAACCAGGCCATGCCTCACTTAGAACTTCGCTGAGTTTTTTAGTTGTTAGTCCACGTTTAAGCCATTTTTTGTCAAATGTTTGATAAGCTAACCATCCACCATAAACGCTTGCGGCAATATCGCCAGCTGAGCCATTTCCTTGAACGGAGTAGTGACTAATTGCGGCTAACTTATAAACTAAGTCGTGCTTACGTTCAATTCCATAAAAGGCCAAAATTGCTTTAACAGTTGCTACAGTAACAGCAGCTGAAGATCCTAACCCATATTTACGACCATCTTTGCTATCTAAATCTGAATTAACATGCAAATCATATACTTTAAGTGAAATTCCATTTTCAAGTAAGTATTGTTCAGTAAAGCGAATTGCAGCCAAGATATATTCAAAGGGGTTATCACGATTATCAATTACCATTTTATTACCTTGACGGCGCCAATGAATTGAATCTTGTGAATATTGCTTAGAATGAATTATTCCAGTATTCCCAACTGCAGCTGAAATAGATACACGTACAAATTGATTAAGGGCGACGATAATCGCTGGACAATTTTGTTCTAAAACAGCATATTCACCAGCAATATAAAGCTTGCCAGGTGCTTTTTCTGTAATCAAATTATCTTCCTCGAATCTTTATAAATTAATTTTTGAATTTAATCTAAATATGTGATTCCTGGTCCAAAACCAGCTTCGACTATTTTAACATTAGGTAAGATATTTTTAACATATTTTTTTATATTAGAGCAAGAATTTTTCTGACAAAGGATTTTAACATTAGGCCCAGCATCAATTGTGTAGTAGCATTCAAGCCCCTTGTTACGAAGTTCTTGAATTAGTTTAATAATTTCTAAAGTTTCGTTTGCAAAATATGTAAAACCAGGTTGAGCGGCTAAGTTTATGGCGTGCATTTCACTAGCACTAAGTTCAGCAAGTTGGCCCAATTTGGTAAAATCATTGCTTTTAATTGCAGCTTCCATTTGAGCAATTTCTTCATCATTGCGTGCTATCCATGGTTTAAAGAATGGGGAAGTTTGGGCTAGTTTCATGCCTTTAGTTGATGAAAGCTTTTTTTCAGCTTCGCTGATTTCAACAGCAAGCAATTTTAAATCCATTTGTGGTTTTTCATCAATTACTTCAGCAAATGAATTTGCGCTGTTAGTCCCTTTATTCCATTTGACAAATCCACCATATATTGATCTGGTTGCACTTCCTGAGCCTAAACGTGCTAAAATTGAAAGCCCCTTTGGAGAGATTGATAAATTATAAGCTTTTACAAAACTAGCCGCTAAGGCAGCAAAAGCAGAACTCGAAGAGGCTAGTCCAGCGGCAGTAGGTACGTGATTGTCACTGATAACATGAAAATTACCAGCAACATTGAAGAGTTTTTGCAGACGCTCAACATAATCAAAAACACGATTAGCTGCAGGGCCAGTTACTTCTTGGCCATTTAAAATGAATTTTTTATCTTCTGTGTCAATCAATAGACTAGTATCTGTATAAAAGGCATCTAAAGTCATTGAGATGCTCGACATTAATGGTAAACGTAAATCAGCATCTTTTTTACCCCAATATTTAATTAAAGCAATATTTGTATGTGCGCGTGCGGTATTCTTCATTAAATTTCCTCAATCCAGTAATTACTTATTAACTTGTGACATTTATTGGCAATTGTTTGAGCCAGTTCTTGATTAGGGCAAAGAGCAATAACTATTCCTCCTAAACCTCCACCAGATAGTTTGGCACCGTAAGCTCCAGTATCAATAGCTAGTTGACACAAGTGGTCAATTTTAGGAGTTGAAACTTTGAGTTCTGCTAGATATTTTTGAGCTTTTGTAAATGCTTGGCCAACTTGTTTAGCATCTTGACTTATCCAGGCTTGCTTAACTTGGTCAGTTAAGTTGCCTAAATTTTCTAAATTATTAGCTTGCTTTTTTGAGCTAGTGACTTCATTTTTTACTAGTTCTACAGCCTCTTTAGTATTACCTAAATCTCCAGTATCCATAATTAGCAAAGTCGCATTTAATTTTTGCTTCAATATTTGAACGCCGGTTTTTTTATTGAAAAATACTAAATAGTCAGAGTTAACAGTAGCACTATCAAGTCCTGATGCCTTTCCGTGATTAATAGTTTCGGCATGATTAGTAATTGCCATAATTTCTTTATCACTTAACTTAAGCTTGAAAAACTCATTTAAAGCCTTAGTTGTTCCAAGCGATACAGTAGCACTAGAACCTAAACCACGCTCAATTGGAATTAAGCCTCGATAACTGATCTTTAAATAAGGGCTGGATGGTTTAAGATTTAAAAAATATTGCAAAATATATTTAAGTCCGGCATATTCAGCTGGTGCCTTGAAAAAATCTCCATGATAACGATCAGTATCCATATAGTGATAGTTATCATTATTTTCACTGACAGTAGTTTTAATATTTAAACTTTGAATAGGCATACTTAAAGCATTATAACCATAAACTACTGAATGCTCACCAATCAAAATTACTTTACCATGGGCTAAATAACTTGTTTGCAAAAGAATTCCTCCAATAAATGCTTATGGTAAAATTAAGACCATAAGGAGTTTGAACAATGTTAAAAATTTTAACTGGGCGTCAAAGTGACCCACTACATGAAAAAATTCTGGCTGAAGCTGTAAACAATTACGAGCAAAATCCAGAATTGGAAACTTTTATTATCGTTCCTAATCATATTAAGTTTACCACAGAAATTGAAGCAATAACTAAATTAGCAGGTTTACGTCGTAAATCTGAAGCTTCTGTTAAGAATTTACACATTCTGTCTTTTTCTCGTTTGGCTTGGTTCTTTTTGCAAGATCGTCCGGAAGTGTTAAAACCTGTTATTGATGAAGCTGCTAGTAGCATGCTTTTGGAAAAAATAGTAACAGAAAAAAAGAATGAATTAGTTTTATTTAACCAATTTTCTCAAAATTCGGGGCTTATTAAGCAGATTTACCAGTCGATTAATGAAGTAAGTAGTAGTGACTTTGACTTGCTTGATGCACAAAGCCATGTCACTGATGAAGAAACTAAAAATAAATTACATGATTTAGCAATTATCAAAACGGCTTTTGATGAAGCAATTGTTGATCGTTTTATTACCAAACAAGATTTCTTGACGGAAATGAATATTTTCCTTGCTGGCAGTAATCGACTAAAGGATTGTAGTTTTTATTTTGTGGATTTTTCACAGTTTAATGGCACGGAGCAAGTAGCTATTGAACTTTTTGCCCAAAAGGCTAAACAAGTTGTTCTGGCTTTTGCTACTGAAGATGGAACCATTAAAGCCAGTCCTGAAGCAGGGGATTATGACTATGTTGTTCAAAAAACTATCAAGAAATTACAAAGACGATTAAGTTTTACTTATGAGCAGTATGCAAGTCCAGTGAAAGATTTAACTGCCAAGCAGCGACTAGATCATTATTGGACAGGTGATTTAGACTATGATGAACAAAATAAGCCCAATGTCCAACTAATTAAGGCTGATTCTCGTTATGATGAAGCATATTTTGTGGCTCGAACAATATATCAGCAAGTAAGTTTGAATAAGTTTAGGTATCAGGACTTTTTAGTTTTAGCACCTAATTTACACGAATATGAAACTTATTTAACCCCAATTTTGCGTCAAAATGGTATTCCATTTTTCAATGATTTACAAAAAGAAATGAAATATCATCCCTTAGTTATCTTTATTGAAAGTTTGCAAACTTTCCTTGAAACAGGTTTTGAATCGGCAAGTTTATTTTCTTTACTCAAGACAAGATTATTTATTCCATCTTTTTATCAAGATGAAGCGGCTTTTTTGCGTGATGTTGATGAGTTAGAAAATTTTGCATTAGCACATGGAATTAATTATTATTTGTGGAATCGACCATTAACTAGTTTTGTAAAGATAAAACGACCAATTATTGCTCTTGATAAAAGAAATAATGAAGTAGAGCGATTGGAAAAACTTCGTCAAGTAGTATTTAAAGAGCTAAATAATTTTATAGAACAATTTAAGAAGGCAGAAGAAGTTAAGGCAGGAGTTAAGTTCTTTTTTGACTTCTTAGTAAAGATTGGGCTAACTAAGCGCTTAGAATCATGGCGTAAACAGGCTGTTGATAAGAATGATTTGCAGGCAAGTCAAGAACCAAAGCAGATATGGGATTTATTGCTTAACTTGTTAAATGACTTTTTGTTAATAAATAAGCCTGAGGATCAGTTTTCAGCTAGTGACTTTTTAAGAATTTTGATTTCAGGGTTTAAAGAAGCTAACTTTGCACAAATTCCTGCTAGTCTTGATGCAGTTTCTTTATCTGAAATGGGAATGGTTCAAGCAAAAAATTATAAAAATGTTTTTATTATTGGTGCAAGTAGCAATAATTTACCTCAAATTAGCAATACCCCTGGCTTTTTAACAAGTGAAAATTTAGCGCAGATTAGCAGTGCTGATGGTGATAATGCATTAGAAGATCGCCAAGAATTAGCTAATTTAGATCAAGATTATCAATTTGGAGCCTGCCTAACACTAGCAAGCAATTGGGTATATATTTCATATCCATTTTTAAACACAGCTAATGAATCAATAGAGCCATCAACTTATTACACAAAATTGCAAAAATTAGGAGCTAGAGAGTTAGAACAAGCAGATTTACCTAAAGAAGATGCTAGCGATATTTTAAGTTTTACAACTAATGCTAGTGCTAGTTTAGGGTACTTAACTAGTTTGTTACCATCTTATCAAAATACACTTTTAGATTTAGCTAAGAATTATGCTCCACAAAAATACACGCAGCTAATTCAAGGTCGTAATTTCAATAATCAACCTGTTAATTTGGGGCAGAAGCTAGCAAAAGAATTATATGGATTGAAATTAACCTCATCTGTGTCTCAACTTGAAACCTACTACCAAAACTCCTTGGAATATTTCTTTAATTATGGTTTGCGATTAAAGCCAAGAGCAGAAAATGAACTTGATGTAATTCAAGCAGGAAATTATTTCCACCAAACCTTTGATTATTTAGTTAAATATGCGCAAGCTCATCAATATGATTTAGCTGCTTTGTCTGATGAGCAAGTTCTAGCAGCCTTAACTGAAGTTAGAAATCAAATTCACCAAGAGGGTAGTTATGAACAATTATTATCCGATCCATTTAATCAATATTTATTTACTAGTTTGGATAAGACAGTTAATACAGTAGCCTTTAATTGGAAAAAGCGCATGGCGCAAACACCATTTAGACCAGCATATTCTGAATTAGCTTTTGGTAGTGGAAATAAGTTGGCTGGATTAAAATTTAAGTTAGATCAGACAAGAGAAATAGACTTACGAGGAAAAATTGACCGGGTTGATTTAGCTCCATACAAAAATGAGCTATTAGGCCAAGTAATTGATTATAAGTCTTCAAGTAAAAACTTTGATTTGGCGCTGTTTGCAAGTGGAATTAGTTTACAAATGGTTTCCTATCTTGATGTTTTAGCAAAAAATGCTAGCTTTTTCGGAAATGATTCACTTGACTTATTGGGGGCCTTTTACCAAACAATTACCAAGCAAGTTGAAAGATTGAATAAGCCAGATCAACTTGATGCCAATTTATTACCTAAAAAGGCGTTAGCACAGGCAAAGCAACGATTAGTTTATTCAGGATTACTTGTAAATAATGAAGATTACATTTTGACAGCTGACCCTGAACTAAAAGAGCCTAAAGTTAGTTCCAAACTATATAAGTCAGTACGCTCAAAGGCACGTGGCGGGCTAACTTTACCAAGGGATCGCCATTTTACGGAAGATGAATTAAAGTTAGTTTTACGTTATAACGAATATTTGATTAAAAAAGCTGGTAAGGCGATTTTAACAGGTGATCTGGCTCTTAATCCATATCAATATGGACAAGAAAATGGGCTAAAATATTCTAATTATCAAGATATTTTCTTTTTTGATGCAAAACTTGCCGAAAACAATTATCGCAAAATTAGTAGTTTAGATAAGGCGAGTTTTATGCAATACATTAAGGAAATACTAGAAAAGGAAGAAGATAATGGTTAATTATACAAAAGAGCAAGAAGCCGCCATTAATACACGAGGAAAGGATATTCTGGTTTCAGCATCAGCTGGTTCAGGTAAAACAATGGTTCTGGCTGAAAGAGTAATCAAGCTAATAAAAAATGGTACTAGTTTAGATAATTTATTAGTTATTACTTTTACAAAAGCGGCCGCAAATGAAATGAAGGAGCGAATCAAGCGAGTTTTAAACGATGAAATTGCTAAAAATAATAGTCGTAAGCTAAAGCGGGAACTTTTGCGAGCAGAAGTTGCCAATATTTCAACAATTGACTCTTTTTGTTTAGATGTAGTACATCGCTTTTATTATGTAATTGGCCTTGATCCTAGTTTTTCAGTTTTAACTGATGAAACTCAAGCCGCCTTATTAAAAGAAAAGGCTTTACGTGAGCTTGAAAAAAAGGCCTTTGCTAGTCCAGATAATCCATATCGAGTTTTTTATGATAATTTTGCTGGAGATCGGGATGCAAATGGGGCCAGAGAATTGCTGCTTGATTTGTATAATTATGCAATGGCACGCCCAGATTATGATTTATGGCTTGATGGACTTGCTAAGGATTATGAATTTGCTGATGATTTAAGTGAGGCCCCCTTTTTTGTGAAGGCCATAAAGCCATACTTGTCTAAAATTTTGCTGGAAATGTCAAATAAAGTGGATAAGATTTTGTCTGATCCATTCAATGAAGCAACTGAATTAGAAAAAATCATAAAAGATTTTTCTGGTTTTAGTAAAAGATTGACTCGAGTTGAGGCTAGTTTAGAAAGTGATACTTTTGATCAAATTAGGGCTAGTTTACAGAATTGTCAATTTACTGAAAATCCTCGAAAAAGTTCTAAGTGGGATGAAGACCTACTTGATCGATATGCAAGTTTAAGCCAAACCAGAGCTGAACTAAAAGATCAGATTAAATCATTATTTGCAGCCTTTTTTGTTGCGGATAATGAAGAACAAACTGCTGTAATGAAACAATCTAGTTCAATTATTAAAGCAGTTTGTTTGGCTGAAAAAGAATTAATTGCTAGCTTTAATTCATTGAAGCGAAAGCAAAACTTGCTTGATTATAGTGATATGGAGCAGCTGGCTTATCAAATTTTGACTAGTGATACAACAGCTGGTCATTTAGCTAGACAATTTTATCAAAATAAATTTACAGAAATTTTAGTTGATGAGTATCAAGATATTAATAAATTGCAAGAGCGCATTATTCAATTAATGAAATGTGAGCATAATAACTTATTTATGGTCGGGGATGTTAAGCAGTCAATTTATGGATTTCGACAAGCAGATCCAAGCTTATTTCTTAATAAGTATCGAGCTTTTGCTAAAGAAGAAGCAGCTGAGCGAATTGTTTTGGCGGATAATTTCCGTTCGACCAAGCCCGTTACTAAGCTAGTCAACAAGCTTTTCAATCCGCTATTGACACCAGATTTTGGTGGAATAGATTATCAAAGTGAGGGACAACTGAAATTTGGAGCAAGTTATTATCCTGATGATTTGCCTACTGCAAGTGAATTGCTTTTTTATGATAAAAGTGAAGGTAGTGAAGAAAGTAATCAAATTCAACTTGTAATTAACCGAATTAAGCAGTTAATAGATGAAGGTTTTGAGGTGTTTGATGTCAAAACTGGCTTAAAGCGGCCAATTGAGTTTTCTGATATCGCAATCTTAACTCGAAGTCGTAGCCAAAATTTAGATTTGCTAAAACAATTTGCGCAAAATAATATTCCTTTGTTTGTTTCAGATGTAGCCAATTATTTCCAAACTTTTGAATTGACTATCATTATGAACTACTTAAAAATTGTAGATAATCCCGATCAAGATATTCCATTAGCTGCGGTTCTTCGATCGCCTATTTTTAACTTTAAAGAGACAGACCTTGCTAAAATTCGAATAAAATCCCCTAATACGAGTTTTTATTCTGCTTTGATTAATTATGTTTCTGAAAATGATGAATTGAGTAAAAGAATCAAGGACTTCTTGAATCAACTTGCTGACTTGCGTGATTTTGCCCTTAATCATCGAATTAGTGAAACTATTTGGAGTATTTATGCTCGAACAAGTTTGTTAGAAATAGTAACTAGTTTACCTAATGGTAAGCAAAGGCGAATTAACTTAGAAAACCTTTATGAAAGAGCAAATTCTTATGAAAGTGCTGGCTTCAAAGGACTTTATCAGTTTATTAACTTTATTAATCGAATGCGCAAAAATCAAAAAGATTTAGCACAACCTTTGCTTAGTAAAGAAGCAGAAAATAGTGTTCAATTAATGACAATTCATGCTTCTAAAGGGCTAGAATTTCCAATTGTTTTTTATTTGGGATTAGAACATCAATTCCAAAAAAGTGACTTGTCAGGTAATTATATAATTAGTGGTGATAGTTGCGGAATTACCGTTGTCCGGTCCGATTGGCGAATTGATTCTTTAGTTAAAGCTATGGGCAATGTAACTAAACAAAAGCAGTTACTTGAAGAAGAAGCTAGAATTATGTATGTTGCAGTGACTAGAGCAAGACAGAAACTAATTTTAGTGACCAATTTTAAAGAATTCTCTAAAGATACAGAAAATATGGGGGCTAGTTTAGCTAATGATGGTTCATTAACATTAACCAGTGAATTGGCAGCACAAAAGCCAGCAGATTTACTTTTACCACAGCTTGCTTTAAACAGACAATTTATTAACCAGGTTACTGATTTGCGACCAGAAGTGGAAAGCAAACAAGATTTTTTGGTAGTGACAGGGGATGCGGAAGCTGTCGAACTTGTTGAAAAACAAGATGTTAATGAAGAGGGTAAAGTAAGTGAATTCATCGTTAAAAATGTAAAAAAACTTTTTGAAGCTACATATCCATTTCAAGATGCCACCACCACCACAGCATACCAATCAGTTAGTGAATTGAAAAAAGCTTTTAATGATCCAATTGATGATGAATTAGCAAATTCACGATTTATCAAGTCTGCTAACCGCTATTTGCAAGATATTGATACTAGACCGGGCTTTTTATTTGAAGATGGATTTACTGGGGCAGAAATCGGAACGGCCATGCACTTAATCTTGCAATTTTTCGATTATCAAGGAAAGACTAGCGTGGAAGCAGAAATTGAAAAACTTGTTCAATCAGGGAAATTAAATCCTAAAATAGTCCCACATCTGCCAATTACTGAAATTTCTTGGTTCGTAAATAGCAATTTTGCAAAGAAGTTTTGGAATGATCCAACTAAGTTAAAACGTGAAGTATCATTTTCAAGTTTGTTACCAGCAGCGGATGTTTTTAAGCCGTTTTCGGATCCTAACGCTAAAATTTTAGTTCATGGGACAATTGACGGTTATTATCTTGATGATGATGGAATTATATTATTTGACTATAAAACAGATTATGTAAATAAAAACCAGCTTGCTCAATCAATAGCCAAAATAAAAGATAAATATACTGGGCAATTAAGACTATATGAACGGGCGCTTAACCAACTAGGAAAAGAAAAAGTCAAAAGTAAATATTTAATTTTGCTAGATGCACAAGAGATTGTAGAAGTTGATTAGATTTAATGGTGAATTAAAAGCGATAAATGGTAATATAAATAAGTAGATTTTTGATCAAATTTAATGAAAGGAGTCGATCAGGGTGAGTCAGGCACTTTCTGATCAGGTTTTTGCTGTTGTTGATTTAGAAACGACAGGAACAAGACGTGGCCAAGATCGTATTATTCAATTTGGCTGTGCGATTATCAAAAACCGACAAATAATTAAGACTTATTCTTTCTTGATTAACCCTAAAGCTGATATTCCACAAGCAGTCCAAAATCTAACTGGTATTAAACCAGCTGATGTTGTTAATCAGCCAGTGTTTAAAAATTTTGCGACTCAGATTGAAGATATTTTGCAAGACACAGTTTTTGTAGCGCATAATATCAACTTTGACTTACCATTTTTAAATGCGGAATTAGCAGCTAATGGTTTTCCCAAGTTACGTAATCGGGCAATTGACACGGTTGAATTATCCAAAATTGCCTTTCCAACTTTGCCATCATATCGTTTGAGTGATTTAACCCATTCTCTTAATTTAAAACATACCAATCCACATCAAGCTGATTCTGATGCCTATGCAACAGCTAGTTTATTATTGAAAATTCTTGATAAGTTAGAAAGCTTACCACAATCAACCTTAAATACTCTAACTAGTTTAAGTAAGGGATTATTGCGCGATACACAGTTTATTTTTAAAGAAATCAGTGAATTTACAAGGCAAGAAAAAAGGCCACTTTCTAAAAAATACTTACAAATTCACTCATTAGTGTTAAAAAAGCAAGAACATTTACTACATTCTGAAACAGCAAAAAAAGCGATTTTTCCTAAAACTGATGAAGAAAAAAAGCGTTTATTTAAGGGAAAAATAGAATTTCGGCCAGCTCAAGTTAATTTAATTAATAAGTTGCATGCATTCTTTAATAACGAGCGTAAGGCAATTTTGGTTGAAGCACCAAGTGGGACAGGGAAATCATTTAGTTATCTCTTTAGCTGTTTTTATAATCTATATCGCGGGCAAAAATTAGTAATTGCTACGCCAACTATGATTTTGCAAAACCAACTAATTGAAAAAGACTTGCCCCTTGCTTTGCAAGTCTCTGGATTAGATTTAAGTAGTCAAGTGGTCAAGGCTTCTAGACATTATCTTGATTTGGATGGGTTTGAACAAAGCCTAAAACAGAAAACTGACAATCAAGAAACTTTAATTTTGAAAATGAAAATCTTGATTTGGTTAACTGAAACTTCGACAGGTGATTTAGATGAATTGCATACAACGAACTTTGCTGCACCATATTTTGCACAAGTTCAGCATCCAGGTGATGCTCGTGTAGGAACAGTTTTTGCACCATATGATTTTTGGAATCTAGCCCGCTATCGTCAAGAACAAGCTGATATTTTAATAACAAATCAAGCCTATTTAGCGAACCATTATCAAGATTCAATTTGGGGACAAAATCCTTATTTGATTGTTGATGAAGCTCATCGCTTTAGTGACATTGTGATGAATTCTCGTAACAACAGTCTACAATTTGAATCTTTTTGGGGGATGCTTAGCCATTTAAGGAATATTATCTTATTTGGTGAAGACAATATTGCTCAAGATTACAAAAATAGTCCGGTTATTACCGATCTTGCAACTAAAGCAGATGGAGTAATTGGGGATGTTGTTCATGCAATAAATGATTTGCAAGTTTATTTATATGACAAAAAAGACAATGCTATTGCTAGGAAAATCCTTCCTAATGGACATTTACAAGTAGCAGTTGAGTCAGAAGCATTTACTGATTTAGATAAGTTTCTTCAGTTATTGACTAATTTGCAAAATAAAATTGAGGAAATTCGGACAATTGTTAATCGATTGTTAGGAGTTTTATATCAAATTAGTGACAGTTTTTTACCAAGAGAAGAAGCAAGGTTAAATGAATTATCGGAGCAGGTTGATTTGCTTGATTATTATTCTGAACAAGCTTATTTATTAAGTGATTTGCTCAATGATCATGAGCAGTTTAGTAATTGTGGATTGGTACTTGATGTAACTAATCCAGCAGATTCGCTAGCTACTAACTTAAACTGGATGCTACTAGATTCCAAGTTTGAACTTGAAAAAATTTATTCTGGTTTCAAAAAAATAGTCTTTATTTCAGCAACCTTGTCCAATAATGGTGACTTTTCATTTAGTAAGAAAAATCTAAGTTTAACTAAAGTAGATTGTGCTGAAGTTTATAGTAACTATAATTTTAAGTTAGAAAAGCAAGTATTAGCCTTATCTTTAACTGATCCAGCTGCTCCATCATATCCATCAGATGAATCATATGGCGATTTTGTGGCACCGCTTTTACTTAATTCTATTAGGAAGCAAGATAAAGTATTAGTCTTATTTACTAATCTCGAAGCAATCTCTGATGTGTATTCAGCAATTGTTACACGACCAGAATTTAAAGATTTTGAGCTATTAGCTCAAGGTGTGACTGGTTCTAACGAAAAGATTGTCAAGCGATTTAATGTAGCTAAAAGGGCCATTATTTTAGGAGCTAATAGTTTTTGGGAAGGTGTTGATTTCGGTCAGACAAAAGTCAACTTAGTAATTGCTACTAAGTTGCCATTTGAATCTCCAGATCAAATTGAAGTGAAATTAAGACAGACTAACTTGGCTAGACAGGGAATAGATGTTTTTAATGAAGATAGTTTACCAAGGGCTATTTTACGACTTAAACAAGGGATGGGGCGGCTTATTAGAAGTCCCAAAGATAGCGGCATTTTTGCCTTGCTTGATCAAAGAATCTGGACCAGTAATTATGGACCGGAATTTTTAAAGAGTTTGCCAGTTCAACTGGTGCAAGTAAATTTAGATGAACTAGAAGAAAATATCAGAAAAGGATACGATAAGGATAATGTATCTGGGAAATAGAATTTGGAAATATGTTTTTGCGGCAGTAGCTGCAGTAGTAGTTTTGATAATTGCTTTTTATACTGTTTTGGGATTAGCAGCACATGGCCAAGCAGCAGGAAAAGTTCAGGCTGCCAACCGGGCAGTAAAATATACTGCAATAAAAAAGGTAACAGCTTATTATCATTTAAATCGGGGTGTTAATTCTTATGCTGTTAAAGGACAAACTGCTAAAGGCAAGACTGCTTATTATATTTACCTAACTAAACAAAAAAAGGGCCACTATCTCTTAGCTAAAAAAGGCTATAGTGCAAGTCAAGTAACTAAAAAATTTAGTAAGCAGCATTCTGATACCAAGGCTAATGGTCTTAATTTGGGATGGTATAATAATGAAGCTGTTTGGGAAATTGCATACCGCAAGTATAATGGTAAATATGGATATGCAATTTATTCATTTAGAACAGGAAAAGAATTATCATTTATAGATAACGTATAATATTGTTAATAATATAGATAAATCATTAAAGCTTTGGTATGATTTATTTAGTACAATTCTAAGGTGGGGTTAATTTTATGACAGATTTAATTTCAATTAAACAAGCGCCTGAATATGTTGGCAAGGAAGTCAAGATGCATGTTTGGCTTACTGATAAACGTTCAAGCGGTAAGATTATGTTCTTGCAATTACGTGATGGTACAGCCTTTTTCCAAGGTGTTCTTTTAAAAAAGGACGTTAGTGAAGAAAAATTTGATTTAGCTAAGTCATTGCGTCAGGAAGCAAGTTTTTATATTACTGGTGTGATTAATGAAGATGAACGTTCACACTTTGGTTATGAAATCAAGATTAGTGACCTTGAATTAGTATCAAATACTGAAGATTACCCAATTGGTAACAAGGAACATGGTATTGATTTCTTACTTGACCACCGTCATTTATGGTTAAGAAGCCGTCGTCCTTTTGCTATTATGCAAATCCGTAACGAAATGATTAACGCTACCTACGACTTCTTCAAAAAAGAAGGCTTTATCAAGTTTGATGCACCTATTTTGATGAATTCAGCTCCAGAAGGAACAACTGAATTATTCCATATCGAATACTTTGATAATGATGCTTATCTTTCACAGTCTGGACAATTATATGCTGAAGTAGGTGCTGAAGCATTTGGTAAAGTATTTACTTTTGGTCCGACATTTAGAGCTGAAAAGTCTAAGACTCGTCGTCACTTGACTGAATTCTGGATGATTGAACCTGAAATGGCTTGGACACACCAAGATGAATCCTTAGATGTTCAAGAAAGATACATTTCATACCTTGTTAAGCGTGTAATCGAAAATTGCGAATATGAACTTAATATTTTGGGACGTGATGTTGAAAAACTTCGTCCAGCAGCTGAAGGTAACTACACTCGTCTTAAGTACGATGATGCAGTAAAGATGTTACAAGATGCTGGTCGTGACTTTAAGTGGGGCGATGACTTTGGTGCACCTGATGAAGCTTACATTTCAGAACAATTTGATCGTCCAGTCTTTATTATGAATTATCCAACTTCAATTAAGCCATTCTACATGAAGAAGGACCCAGAAAATCCTAAGGAATACTTATGTGCTGATATGCTTGCTCCTGAAGGTTATGGTGAAATCGTGGGTGGTAGTGAACGTGAAGAAAACTTTGACGTCCTCAAGGCTCAAATTGAAGAAGCAGGTTTAAACCTTGATAATTATGAATGGTACCTTGACTTACGTAGATATGGTAGTGTTCCACACTCAGGATTTGGTTTAGGATTCGAAAGAGCAATTACTTGGATTTGTCACTTGGATCACTTACGTGAAGCAATTCCATTCCCAAGAATGATTAACAGAATGGAACCTTAATATTATCACTAAAAAAGTTGAACTATTTAGTTCAACTTTTTTTAGCTAGTTATGAAAGTAGGATGTAATGAAGTCATTTTTTAATTATCGATCCTTTGGCTTTACAACTTTGACTAATGCCTTGCTAGCATCATATTCAAAATTAGGTTTATCAGATAGTGCCTTTTTAGTTATTGTTCAGCTAGAGGGCTTTGCTCAAGCCAAAAATTATTTACCTAATGAGAATGAAATTGCGGCTCGTACAAATATGACTGCCGGAACAGTTTCGACTATTTTGCAAAATTTGCTTGAAAATGGTTATCTTGAACTAGTTCAAAATCGAGACAAGCAAGGTCTGATTAATAATGAATATAGCCTAGAACCACTTTATATAAAATTAGACCAGTATTTACAAGATCACTATGTTGAAACTAAAGCCAATATAAATAAACAAGAAATTAACACTTCTACTAATCCAGTTAATGAATTGGCTCGTCAATTTGAAATTGAATTTGGAAGATTGTTGAGTCCAATTGAACGTGAAGAAATCTCGGCTTGGTTAACTGTTGACCATTATGATCCGGAAGTCATTAAATTAGCTCTTAGAGAAGCTATTTTAAGTCAAGTATATAATTTTAAATATGTTGATCGAATATTATTAAATTGGCAAAAGATGGGATTAAAAACCCCTAGTGATGTAACTACATATTTGGGAGATAGATGATGACTACTGCAAAAAATAAACAAGTTAGTCACGATGAACAACTATTAAATGACGAAGAAGCTTTGAAAGTTTTAAATCGAATTTTAGCAATGTATCCAGATGCTAAGGGCGAATTAAATTGGGATAATGTTTTCCATTTAGTTTGTGCGGTGGCTATTAGTGCGCAAACAACTGACAAAATGGTAAATCGTGTAACTCCAAAACTATTTAGTGATTATCCCACACCTGCAGATATGGCCCAGGCGGATATTAAAGACTTAGAAGCTGATATTAGCAAAATTGGCCTCTTTCGTTCAAAAGCAAAGCATTTAAAAGAAATGGCGCAAATCTTGGTTGAGAATTTTGATGGGGAAGTCCCTAAGGACAAGAAGTTGTTAATGACTCTACCAGGAGTAGGAGAGAAAACAGCTAATGTTGTTTTAGCAGAGGCGTATGGTGTACCTGCAATTGCAGTGGATACACATGTTGCAAGGATATCTAAAAAATTCAAGATCGTCCCTGAAAATGCTAAGCCACATGAAATTGAAAAAAGGTTAGAAGAAATTTTGCCTAAAGAGCAATGGATAAAAACTCATCATGCAATGATTTTCTTTGGTAGATATACAATGCCAGCACGGGCGAAAGATCCTAATCCTTATAATTATTTGAAATAGTAAAAGGTAAGATATGACTGAAAAAATTATTGATACTGTTACCAGTATGCAGGATATAAAAAATTTGCTTATACCACACGTAGCAAAAACTGATAGCTGCATTGTGCATACATCTTTAAGTGCTTTTGGATATATTCCAGGTGGTGAACGAATAATTGTTGAGGCACTGAAGGATATATTTTCTGAAGGAAATATTGTGATGGCTGCCCAAACTGCAGATTTAAGTGATCCTGCTGAATGGGGAGAACCACCAGCTACAGAACAAGCACAAATGATAATTAAGGAAAATATGCTACCATTTGATAAGAAGGAAACGCCAATTCATTATATTGGCAAAACACCGGAGTACTTTAGAACTAGTGATGGTGTTAAGAGAACTAATCATCCTTTATATTCGATGTGTGCTTGGGGCAGGGATGCAGACCATATTTGTCGCAATCGCAAATACGACATGCCATTTGATTGGGATAGTCCGCTCGGTGATTTGTACAAGCTAGATGCCAAAGTAATCATGCTGGGTACAGATTTTGAAAGTTGCACTGCTTTGCATTTGGCAGATTCTACGATTGATCGTCCATTGTTAGAAGAAACTGCTCCTGTTAAGAACGAAAAAGGCGAGAGTGAATGGATAACTTTTAAAAATGTAGATGAGCTTGATAAATATGATGACTTCAATGAATTTGGCACTTATTTTGAAGAACATTATCCAGAAGCAATCGTTAAAATCCAAATTTATAAAGGTTTTGTGCGAATTATTCAAATGCGCCAATTAGTTGACAGCGCACAAATTTATTATCGAAAAAAAGATTTACAAAATAAATAATAGTATAAACCTCGAATTTCTGACACGAACTTCGGGTTTTTTTATGTCTAAATTATCAAAACAGGATAAAATTAATATCTATTATAACTATAACGTTGAAAGAATGAAGACAAGACAAAACAAAAAGGATTAACTCCGATTCAATATCGGAATTAATCCTTAGTGTATTTTACTATGTATGAATAATATCAATATTTAATTATTGCCACCGTTATTTTGTCCTTGGCCAGCAGTATTGTTATTATTCGTTTGATTATTAGTAGTTGTACCTTGATTATTATTAGGGTTACCACCACTACTTGCTTGACTACTACTTGAATTAGAAGTTGAGCCATCTTCACGTCCTTGACTAGATGAAGAACTGGATGATGAACTACTACTGCTTCTATTTGTAACTACTTCATTATCTTTTGAAGAACTAGATGATGAAGTTGACGAAGAACTTTCATCTGAATCATCGTTTGAGCCATCTGGAGTATGACCACGTAAGAATAACTCAGAGGTTGAATTACTTTTTGAAGAAGTAACTTCAAGTGGGTCAGAACCTTTAACAATCCGCTTTCGAACAACATTACTTGGTTTAGTCCAATTGCTGTTTTCTTTATCACTCATTAAGTATTTCATCATATACTTATAGAGATATTGTGAAGCATATTGTCCTTGTCCGGTAATAGTACCATCACTCAAATTGTCGTAACCAGTCCAAACCCCAATTGAGTATTTCTTAGTGTAACCAACAAACCAGGCATCTTTAGGGGTGCTTGCATATGAAGGATATTTTACCAGTTCATCATCGGAGTACTTAACAGTACCAGTCTTACCAGCTTCATAAAGTCCAGTTCTAGCATTTGTCCCAGAGCCTTCAGTTAATACACCTTTAAGCATATCAGTAATCATGTAGGCTGTTGACTTCTTCATAACGCGAGTTCCAGTTGATGAGTATGAATGAACTACGCCATCAGCTGTTTCAATTTGAGAGACAAATTGTGGCTTGTAATATACTCCTTCATTAGCAAAGGCTGCATATGCACCAGCCATTTGTAGTGATGATGCGTTTGCCCCAATCGCTACTGAAAGACCTTGATTTGACCCAACAGAAATGTTCATCTTTCTTGCAAATAATGAAGCTTTCTTCATACCAACCTTAGCTAAAGTCTTAACAGCTGGAACATTTCTTGATTGTTCTAGGGCATACCGCATTGTCATTTTACCCATATATTTGTTATCCCAGTCATAAAGTTGAATGTTAGTTCCAGGATATACATACTTAGTATCTTCAAGGTAGTGGGCGGTAGACCAGTTAAGGTATTCAATTGCTGGAGCATAGTCTAAAACGGGTTTAATTGAAGAACCAGTTGATCGACCAGTTTGAACAGCCCGGTCTAGCCCTAGTTGAACTGATGGTAAATTGCGTCCACCAATTATGGCTACTACATGACCATTGCTTGGATTAATAATGGTTGCACCTACTTGCATTTTACTTGATGAAAATGGAATTGTTGAACCATTAGCTAGTTCATAAAGTTTATTTTGAGCATCTTGATCAATATTTAAGGTAATCTTCAAATTGTCATTATAAGGATCGTAGCCCTTGGATTTAACTTCAGTAATTGCTTCCTTAATATATGGATCATCAATTTTTCTAATCGATGATTCTGAACTAGTTTGTTGCGTTTTAAGGCCTTGGGTAATTGATTCAGCCTTAGCAGCTTTTAGTTGTGCTTTGGTGATTTTGCCATTAGCATACATTGCATTTAAAACAATATCACGACGATATTTAGCAGCTTTTGGATAGGTATAAGGATCGTAAGCAACAGGGGCATTAGGCATACCAGCAATTAAGGCTGTTTGTGCTAGGTCGAGGTCTTTTAAAGACTTGCCATAGTAATAATCAGCAGCTGTTCCCATGCCATATACACCATAGTTCATGTATACCTTATTAATGTAGTATTCCAAAATCTGATTCTTGGTATAATCGTGTTCAACCTTGATTGCTAGCCAAGCTTCTTGTGCTTTTCGTTTCAAAGTTCTTTGTGAAGCAGCAGTGGAGAAAACAGTTAACTTAACTAATTGCTGAGTAATACTTGAACCACCAGCTGCGATACCACTTGATTTTGCGTTGGAAACGATTGAACCCAAGATTCTGATTGGATCAATTCCTAAATTTTCTTGATAAAATCTTTTATCTTCTACAGATACTACTGCATCTTTCAAAGTTTGAGGAATATCAGAATTCTTAACATAGGTTCTTTTTTCTGAACCTAATGAAAGAAGAAATTTACCATCACTAGTATAGAAACTACTTGAACCACCGCTTTGTAGTTGATCTTGACTAATTGATGGAGCGTCTTTGGCGTAATAGGCAAATAAACCGACGCCAGAAACGAGTATCAGCAAAACAACAATTGAAAACCACTTAAGAATTTGTAGCCAGAGGCGTCTCTTAGGTTTGCTATTATCATGATGTAAGTTAGCCATTCGAGAATTCTTAGGTGCAGTATTGTTTGCTGAACGATGATTATTCTCTGCCATTTAGCTTTTGCTCCTATCTGCAATAAATTTATCTACGGCTTCCAAATAAGGGAGAGTAGGGCGAAAGCCTGATTGGATTTCGTATGAAACAGTTTCTATCTCTTGTAAAGTGATACTACTTTTGTCGGGATCTTTATATGCGTTGATTACAAAACTAGCTGGAACAATAAAATACCGTCCCAAACTTGAAAAACGGATAATTGTAAAACAAATACCATTTTGTTTAAGACAACGTGAAAGATGAATTATTTGGTGGTCATGAAAATTCTTTAAAGGAAAAGAGCGATGATTTTTCGTCTCTTTTGCTTCAAAATCTAAATAGTAACCCTTGTAAACTCCATTATAATCAGTAGTGGAAGCTTGTCTAAAATAAGCTTCGCGGATTACTGCTTTAGAGCGTTTAGGATAATCTACTTTAACAATTTGGATAGGGGTAGGCTTTTTATGAACTACACAAAGATTCTTTTCAAGATAATATTTATTGGATTCATTGATTTGTTCTTCTAAAGTCATCCCTCGATCAGAGAAACTGATTTCTTTTTTGGCTCTCTTTGTCTGCTTCGGTCGGTGGAAGTCCTGACCATTAAGTCGAGCAGAAGAGCCGGAAGGATATTTTACCAACTTTTCTTCACTCCCTGAATATGATTATAGCAAAAATAGTAAAAAGATACGCATAAAGTGGGATTTAATATAGTTAAATAACTATTTATCTATAAAATAAACGCTTTTCAATAGCCCAAAATTATCAAAGTGAGATATATTATTTTTAGAAAGGTGAGTTGATATGAAACGTGTTTGGATAACTGGTTATCGAAGTTATGAGCTTGGAGTATTCAATCAAAAAGATCCCAAAATCAAAGTTATTAAATATTGTTTAAAAAATCATCTACGGTCTTTGCTTGAAAATGGTGAACTTGATTGGGTTATTTCAGGTGCACAACTTGGTGTTGAACAATGGGCCTTGGAAGCAACGATTGAATTGCAGAAAGATTATCCAGTTAATGTCTCAATGATGGTTCCATATCAAGAATTTTCCAATCGCTGGAATGAAGATAATCAAAATCATTTTCTATCATTAAAAGAGCAGGTCGATTTTTTTGGATCAACCTCCAATTCTCCTTATCAAAGTCCTGTTCAATTGCGAAATTATCAAAATTTTATGGTTCAACATACAGATAGTGCCATCATGATTTATGATCCAGAGCATCCTGGTAAGTCGAAGTATGATTTTGAATTAATTCAGAAATACCAACAAAAGCGAGATTACGACTTGGATTTAATTGATTTTTATTCATTAGAAGATGCAGCTAATGAATATGCCGAAGCCCATAGACCTGATTATTTCAATTAAAAAAACTAAATATTAAAAATACGCTAAGCAAGTCAGGATAAATTTTTCTATTTTTGTTTTTTTTGCTAAAATAAAACAAGATAAAGGAGTTGTCAGAAAATGGCAGATTTAAAAGATATTAAACTTTCATCGCAAGATATTCTTAAAAAGCAGTTTGCTCATAAGATGAAAGGTTACGATCAAGAAGAAGTTGATAAATTCTTAGATCAAATTATTTCTGATTATGAAACTTACAATAGTATTATTGAAGATTTGTATGGTAAGATTGGCAAGCTTCAAAGAGAATTGCTTGAAAGTCAACGGACAGCTAAAGAGGGAGCTGAAGTAGCAACTCAAACTGTAGCACCTGCTCCAGCTGATGATGTTAAAACTTATACCCCTTCAGGCTTTAAGGCTAGTCCAGTCCAAAATCAAGTCCCAACTAATGAAATTAGTACCAACATGGAGCTTATTCAACGTGTTTCTACATTAGAACGTAAAGTATATAATTTAGAACAACGCGTATTTGGTATGCAAAATCAATAAGCTTTTGGTATAATAAAATTCGATGCAAATTTTGAGCAATCGCGGTTAACTTTGGTTAGCTGAGGAAAGTCCACGCCCGCACAAGCTGCGATGCTTGTAGTGATCGTATTCAGCCCAATAAGCTGGAGGATAATATGTTAGATATTATTATGGCGGAAAAAACGCTAAGGCCTTTTGGCTATGTGTGAATATCCTTGAAAGTGCCACAGTGACGTAGCAAGCTGGGAAACTAGCTTGGTGGAACGAGGTAAACCCTGCGAGCGGGCAACCCAAATTTGGTAGGGGCGTCTTCGTCTAAGAAATTGAACTAAAGGCGAGATCATGGCGACATGAAGATAGATGGTTGCTGAAAGTAATAGTGTGGCTAACTATTACTGGAACAGAACGTGGCTTATAGAAGTTTGCAAAGCTAGTTGAGTCTTTAGGGACTCAACTTTTTTTATTGGAAAAATTAAGAATTAGAAAGATACTATGACAGAAAAATATACTCTCTATGCAACAATGGGTGCTGGTTTTGAAAGCACTGTAAGTAAAGAATTACAAAAATTAGGTTATCAGACACGCAATGAAAATGGTCGGGTCTTTTTTGAAGGTGGACAAGAGGATATTGTTAAAACTAACCTTTGGTTGAGAAGTGCAGACCGTGTAAAAATTTTACTTAAAGAATTTAAAGCAGTTAGTTTTGAGCAGCTTTATGATGAAGTTTATGACTATGATTGGGCGCTTCTTTTGCCAGTTGATGCAGCTTTTCCTGTTCAAGGCCGGGCTGTAAGAAGTAAGTTACATTCAGAACCTGATGTTCAATCAATTGTAAAAAAGGCTATCGTTGACAAGATGGTGAAGCAGTATCATCGTCGTGGCTTTTTACCAGAAACAGGAAATGCCTTCCCGCTTGATATTCATATTTATAAAGATGTTGCCCGCTTGTCGCTTGATACAACAGGGGCAAGTTTATTTAAGAGGGGCTACCGTGTTGAACATGGTGGAGCGCCTTTAAAAGAAACTTTTGCAGCAGGATTACTAGAATTAACCCCATTTAATGGTACACACCCCTTAGTTGATCCAATGTGTGGTTCTGGTACTTTGCCAATTGAGGCAGCCTTGCTTGCCAAAAATATTGCCCCTGGAATGAAGCGTGAGTTTAGTTTTGATGGCTTTGATTGGTTTGATAAGAAGTTGCACCAAGCTGGCGTAGAGCAAGCTCAAGCACAAATTAAACCGCTAGAAAGTACAATCTGGGCTAGTGATATTGATCAAAGTGTTTTGGAGTATGCTAAGTTAAATGCTCATAATGCAGGGGTTTTGCAAGATATTAAATTTAAACAAGTTGCAGTCAAGGACTTTAAGACTGACCTTGAAAACGGTATTATTATTTCGAACCCTCCATATGGTAAGAGACTAAAAGATCGAGATGGAGCTCACAAGTTATATGAAGAAATGGGGCAAGTCTTGGGAAGCTATAAAGACTTTAGCCAGTATTATTTAACTAGTGATCCTGATTTTGAAAAATATTTTGGTCAAAAAGCTACTAAAAAACGTAAGTTGTTTAACGGTAACTTACGAGTAGATTTCTACCAGTTCTGGGCAAATAAACGATAAGAATGAAGTGTGATGGGAAATGCTAAAGAATCTTCTGACGCAAAAAGAAAATCCTAAAATCTGGGTAATTAGTGATACACATTTGATAGCTAATGAACTTCATGATAAGGGCTGGGCTTTTCAAAAAATGCAAAATACCAGTGTAGGTAAAGACTTACATTATCAGCAAAAGGCCTTGCTTGCTTTTACTAGAAAGGTTCTAAAAGAAAAACCAGATGTCGTGGTCGTAACTGGTGATATTACATTTAATGGTGAGCGTCTTTCAATGCAGCGCTTTGCGGAAATCTTTGCGCCTTTAAGGCGGCATGGAATTAAATTGCTAGTCTTGCCTGGAAATCATGATATTTATGATGGTTGGGCACGTAAATTTAAAGATGATGTTCAATATCGGACAGACCAAGTTAGTCCGCAGGATTTTAAGGAAATTTTTTATGATAGTAGTTATCGCTATGCGGCTAGGGAAGATGGTAGTTCTTTAGCATATAGTGTTAATTTGAGTCCGAATTATCGATTGATTTTAGCAGATTCTAATATTTATCCGATGGAGTATTCATTAACCCATCCTCATACGCATGGTCGAATTGATGATGAAGAATTAGCCTTTATTGAAGGGCAAATCATTGAAGCAGAATCTAATCATCAACATGTGTTGTTTTTCATGCACCATAACTTATATCGGCACAATGCAGTTATTTATCACAATTTTGTTTTAGATAATGCTAGTCAGGTAAAAAGGCTATTTAATAAATACAATGTGCAGGCGGTCTTTTCTGGCCACATTCATGCGCAAAGTATCAAAAAGGCTCCAGATTGTTCAGCTTATGAAGTAGTTACATCTTGCTTTAGTTCAACAGATCAAGGCTATGGAGAAATCAGCTTGAATGATAAGCAATTATGTTATAAGAGATACAGCTTTAATATGGACGATTATTTGGCTCCAGCTGAAAAGCATGGTCATTTAAATAATTATCGGCAATATCTATGGGATTTGTTCGAGCAAAACAATCGCTACCATTTACGGTATTTGGATAATATGGAATTGGCTGATGAAGAAAAAGCAAAAATAGCTAGATTCTTAGGAGATATGCACTGGGATTATTTTGTCGGTAAAGGTGGAATGAGTAAGGAACAGATTATCAATTCTGAGGAATACCGACGTTCTATCGAGGTAAGACCTAAATTAAAGGGCTATATTGATTCATTGATTGTTGATAGTGATAATTGGAATTTAAAGATAAATTGGAAGAATAAATGGCTAGAATAGCAGTTTACTTAACAGGTGGTATTGCAACATATAAAGCAGTATCAGTCGTAAGAAATTTACAAAAGCTTGGACATCAAGTTCGAGTGGTAATGACAAAAAATGCAGAAAAATTTGTAAGTAGCCAAACATTAGCAGCCTTAACTAAAGAAGAAGTGCTTGATGATTTGTGGGGAAAAGAGAATGAAGCCAAAATACCTCATATTGAATTGGCTGATTGGAGTGAATTAGCACTCGTTGTGCCTGCGACAGCTGATTTTTTGGCTAAGATGGCTTGGGGGCTAGCTGATGACGCAGCTAGTACGACTATTTTAGCAAGTAACTGTCCTAAAATTGTGGTCCCAGCTATGAATAGTCATATGTTGGCTAATCCGGCGGTAAAGCGTAATCTAACGCAACTTAAAGCTGATGGTGTGGTAATTTTAGAGCCTAAGGTGGGGATGCTCGCTGAAGGCTATCAGGGCAGAGGAAGAATGCCAGAACCAGATGAAATTACCAAGTTTGTTTGTGATAGCTTGTCTACCCCAAACACCTTGCAAGGTAAACGAGTAATCGTCACAGCAGGGGGAACAAGAGAAGCTGTTGATCCAGTCCGCTACTTGGGAAATCGTTCTAGTGGTAAGATGGGCATTGCAATTGCAGACGAATTTGCCAAAGCAGGTGCACAAGTTGACTTGGTTGTTGGAAATATTGATATAGCTGTTCCCAATAATGAATTAATAAAAATCCACCAAGTAAGTTCAACTGAAGATATGCTGAATCAAGTAGAGCAGCTATTTGATGCGTGTGATTGTTTGGTAATGGCAGCCGCTCCAGCTGACTATAAGATTAAAAATAATTTCAATCAAAAAATTAAGAAAAAACCAGGTCAAACAAACTTAATACTTGAGCTGACGCAAACTCCAGATATTTTAAAAACAATGGGGAAGAAGAAAGACCGACAAATTGTTGTAGGTTTTGCGGCTGAAACAGAGAATTTATTAGTTAATGCGCAAACAAAGCTAGAGCGTAAACATGTTGATATGATTGTAGCTAATGATGTAAGTACTGGTGTTTTTGGAAGTGATAAAAATCAAGTATATATCTTACAAAAGGGCCTTGAACCAGTTAGTTGGCCAGAAATGACCAAAAAAGAAATTGCTAAAAGATTAGTAAGCTTAATTAGTGAAAAGATGAAATAACGTAATTAGTAAAAATAATATGAACCCTGAAATTCAGATATGAATTTCAGGGTTTTTATTTAAAAAAATATAATAAAAATAACAATATATTAATAGCTGCAAAAAAACGCATTCATTCAAAAAATAATTATTATCACAAATTGAAATCAATTAGAATTGCTGATATATAAATAATCTTTAATATATATTGTGAAAATATATTGCGGGCATGTGCGTATATAATTTTAAAATAATTTATATATATACTTGAAATATTTTCGGGGGGGTAAAATAGGCCTTGTCTACTAGGTAGATTGAAATTGTTATTCTTGGAGGAGAATAAATTATGGCACATAAACATATTGAACAAAGTGTAAAAGAATGCCAACGTTTCAGTATTCGGAAGTTAAGCATTGGGGCCGCTTCTGTATTGCTAGCAACGGTTGCATTCATGAGCACAGGGGTAAGTAGTCAAGTTCATGCTGCTGAAACAAGTGAAGCAGCTACTACGCAAGCAAGTTCTGATGCCAAGCTTAGCGACGCAAAGACTAAGTTGCAAGCTGCATTAGATTCAGCAAAAGCTTTGAAGGTAACAGATGAACAAAAGAAGCAAGCAGGATTAGATAAGGCAATCACAGATGCTGAAGCTGCTGTTAAGGGGAGCGACATTAACGTCGTTAACACAAAGCTTGATGAATTGAACAAAGCTGTTGATGTAGTGAAAGCTGAAATGGCAAAAGCCACAACAACTAAGGCAGACACTTCAACAGCTAAAGCAGACAAGGAAACCTCTACTAGCTCAAGTACTTCAACTAGTGCAAGTGAAAGCAAGACATCTGCAAGTGAATCAACTAGTTCTAGCGCAGCCAAAGCTACAAGTGATAAGAGCAAGGAGAGCTCATCAACTGAAGCTAAGGACGAAAAGTCTTCAGAATCTGAAGAATATCCAGGACCCGATGATTTACCTAAGGGTTATCATTTTATGGCTGTTTTTGTTAAAGATAAGGATTCTGGGCAATTTGTTTTTTATAGTAACTCGTCAGATTGAAGTACAAAAGAAGAAATTGCTTTAAAAGATTTTGGTACAGAACCAGGAATGATATACGGTATAAATTACCTTAAAACATATCTAAATTATCTAGGTTATAATCTTGATGACAGCCCAGAAAACAAACATGTTTTAGAAACGTCAATTTTTGGTAAAACTGATTCTGCAGAATTAACTGCTTCAAAAATGTCGAGTGATGAGCTTAAAAATAAAAAACTTATAACTGTTAAGTTTGTTGATGAAAATGATAAAACACCTATCACTAAGCCACTAAAAATTTACGTTGATAAGGATGCAAAATCTATTTCAGGATCTGTTGTTGATGTAATTAATGAACATTATCTTTTACCTATGTTTCTTACTGCTCAAGATGAGGGGCTAAAGATTCCTATTTCAACTCATATGCCAATTTCAAATGAATCCAATCGTACTGGAGGAAAAGGGGCTGCAATCAGTGCGGATGGTGTAGTTACTTTGCACCAATCTGGTGGAATGGTAGTAGAGAAAAAAGACCACAAAAAGACAGAAGCTAAAGAAAATCAGCCTGAAAAACCTAAAAAGATTTCTAAAGAAGAATCCTTTGCTGGTATTGCATATGTTCCGGAATTTGCCTTTAATCCTTTTTGGAAACTTCCATTGGTAGATGGTGAAGGAAATTATACTGGTAAGAATATTGCTACTAATTCTAATTGGAAGATTTTAGCAAAGAAGACTATTGATGGTGAAGTCTACTACCGCCTAGGGACAGACAAACAATGGATTTCAGCTGATTATGTAACAGTAAAGTCAGCTGATCAAGCCAAGACTGAAACTCCTGCCAAAACAGAAACTAAAGAAACTCCTGCAAAAGAAGCTGCATCACAAACTAAGGACAGCAAAGAAGTCGCATACACTGGTGTAGTATACGCCCCAGTAATTAACAACAATCGTGGGTGGAAGATTGCTTTATTAGATGGCGAAGGCAACTACACTGGTCAATTCATCTCAACTGATTCCAACTGGAAGATCTTCGCTAAGAAGACAATGAATGGTGAAGATTACTACCGCTTAGGTACAGATAAGCAATGGGTTCCAGCTAAGTTCGTAACTGTAAAGTCAGCTCAACCAGTTAAGACTGAAACTCCTGCAAAGACAGAAACTAAAGAAACACCAGCAAAGGAAACTGCAACTCAAACTAAGGATAGTAAAGAAGAAGCAGTATCAGGTGTTGCATATGCTCCTGTAATTAACAACAACGCTGGCTGGATGATTGCGTTACTTGATGGCGAAGGCAATTACACTGGCAAATACATCCCAACCACAGTAACTGGAAGGTATTAGCTAAGAAGACTGTTAATGGTGAAGATTACTACCGTTTAGGTACAGATAAACAATGGGTTCCAGGTAAGTTCTTAGAAGTTAAATTAACTGAATCTGCTAAGTCAACAACTCCTACAAAGACTGAAAGCAAAGAAACACCAGCAACCCAAACCACTGCAGCTAAAGAAGAAGCAGTATCAGGTGTTGCATACGCCCCAGTAATTAACAATAACCCTGGTTGGATGATTGCATTACTTGATGGTGAAGGCAACTACACTGGTAAGTACATCCCAACCAACAGTAACTGGAAAGTATATGCTAAGAAGACTATTAACGGTACAACATACTACCGTTTGGGTACTGACAAGCAATGGGTTCCAGAAAGATTCTTACAATTCAAGGCAAGCGAAACTGCCAAAACAGTAGCTCCAACTAAGAGTGAAACTCCTTCAAGTACAGAAGAAGCTATTTCAGGAATTGCCCACGCCCCAGTAATTAACAACAATCCAGGCTGGATGATTGCCTTACTTGATGGTGAAGGCAATTACACTGGCAAATACATTTCAACTAATAGTAACTGGAAAGTATTTGCCAGAAAGACCATTAACGGTAGAACTTACTATCGTTTAGGTACCGATCAACAATGGGCACCTGCTAGTTATTTAAATCTTATTAAATAATTGATGCCCAAATATCTTACATTTTTCAAACTACAAAAACTTATATACTTATTCTTTCTTTAAACGTAGAAAAGGTCTTCAACTGGAATGGAGTTCTGGTTCTAGGCCTTTTCTTGCCAACAAGGCTCACATAGTGCAAAGTATTTAAATTTAACTATTAGGGGAAAATAGTTTATCAATTCTTTTGGAGGAAATATTATGAAGACAAATAAATTGATTACTTCAGCAACTATTGCAGTAGCTCTACTTATGGCTTCTAAAACCACTACTGTAAAAGCTGATGTGAAAACTACTGATAATAATGAAACTCAAACTAAGTCTACCTCATCTGTTGATACAGCTACTGCTAATGTCAACTTAGCACAAGCTAATGAAAAACTTGCTCAAGCAAGCGCAGATACAGCCGTCGACAAGGCTAACCAAACTGCTGCAGCTCTTGAAAAAGCAAAAGCTGCTAATGATGAAGCTAACAAGCAAGACGCTGAAGATAATGCAACTATTAAAGAAGCACCTGATAAGATTACTTCAGCTAAGAGTGAATTAGCTAAGGCAGAAGAAACAAAAGCAGCTGAATCTGCTAAAACTCCTGAATTAACTCAAAATGCTGATGAGCTCAAGGAACGACTTAATAAAGCTCAAGCAGAAGACGACAAAGCAAATGCTCAATTTGATAAAACATGGGCTAACTTGAGAAGTAAGCAAGCAGCTTATGATACGAGTTACCAAGAAAAAGCTGACAAGGCTCAAGAAACTGCTGATGCTGCTCAAAAAGCTGCTGAAGAGGCAACTGGCGTTGTCAACACTAAAAAGCAAGCTGTTTCCCAAGCTCAAGCAGGTGTGGATGCTGCTCAAACTAAGGTGAACGAAGCAAATGCTGAACTTGAAAAGTCAAATCAAGCTCAAAAAGATGCTGAAGCTAAACTTGCTAGTGCTAAAGCTGCAGTAGCCACCGCTCAAGCAGAAAATGACAAGGCGCAAGCTGCTGTCAAAACTGCTCAAGCTGGCACTCAAACTGCCCAAGCTGCACTTGATCAAGCTAAGTCTGACAAGACTGCTAAGGATGACGCTGTAAGTGCTGCTCAACAAGCTTTTGATGATGCTCAAAAAGCAGCTGAAGAAGCTACAAATCGCGCTAGTGACGCTGCTAAGAAATTAGCTGAAGCAAATGATGCTGTGGCCACTGCTCAAACAAATTTTGATAATGCCCAAGCTGCCGTTAACGATTTACAATCTAAGCTTCAAGCAGCTAAAACCGACTTAGAAACTGCTAAGATGCGTTACTACGAAGCAAGTCGCTACTTTGAAAATACCTTAACTTTGTCTGATGAACAAGTTAATGTTATTAAGAAGTACACTCAATTAGCCCAAGCTAGCGATGACCCACTGGCATATGCTGTTAAGGCAGTGAATAGTGATCAATTCAAGTCTGACATGGTACCAGCTATTCATATTTCTCGTAATATGAATGATTACAAGTCGAATGACTATGACAAGTTGCGCATTGTTAATGTGATGAACTTGACTCACGAACAAAAACTTGAACTTGCACAATTTGCAGCTGATTTACTTAACCAAGTTCGTGCTCAAGTTGGCTCTAAGCCAGTGACTGTCAGTGAAACCTTTATGGAAGCTGCTGATAAAATTGCAGCTGGTTATACCGCTGATCACCGTATTATTTCTGACGACAAAGGTCATGATGTTCCAGTTATCACTTCTGTTATGGGGCAATACGGATTTAAAGATGGTGGCCAATATTATGAAGATATGACTAATTGGTATCTTGGTGATCAACCTAAGTCTGATGAACAAGGTAATTTTTATCCTTTATCAGATGATGAATATGAGAAATACAATAAGTATGAAGACGGACAGTGGGTATTCACAGGTAATTATAATATAAGCATGGATTCACTTAAATCTTATGTCTACTATAATATTTTAGAGTTAGTCATGACACCCGATGAATGGCATCATATGTCTGATTTACTTGGTGTTCTTTATCAAACTGATCATGCTAATTCTGAATATTTCGGTATAAGCTTTAACAATCTTGGTACTGCTGAAGTTTCTACGCACGTTATTACAGCTCCTAACAGCTACTTAGAACATCCAGAAATGTTCCAAGCTAAGCTTGTTTCACCAATTGATAAGGCTCAAGCTAAACGTGACGCCGCCGCTGCTAATGAAGATATCAATAATGAAACAGCCAAGGTAACTGATCTTAATGCTCAATTAACAGTTGCTAACGATAAGATGAAAGCCTTAACTAGTGCCTTAACCGCTGCTCAAGCCGTTGCTCAAAAGTCTAGCGATGATAAGGCTAATGCTGATCAAGCTACAAACGCTGCAAAATCTGCAATGGAGACTGCTAATGATAACTTAAATGCTGCTAAGGCTAGTCAAAGTGAAGCTGGCGACCATTTAACTGCTGCACAAACTGTTTTAGACAATGCTCAAAGAAGTTTAAGTGGCGCTGTAACAACTGCCAATGACGCTGCACGCACTTTGTCAGAAGCTGAAAAGACTGCTGCTGAAAGTGAAACTAATGCAAAGTCAGCTCAAACGCAAGCTCAAAAAGCAAGCAAAGCTCAAGCTGATGCACAAACTGCCTTAACTACTGCTCAAAAGACTTTAGATCATGCAAATGACGAAATGGCTACTGCAAACGCCGCTTTAACCGCTGCTAACGCTAAATTAGCTGATGCTAGTCGCACGCTAAATGATGCCAAGACTGCCTTAGCTAACTACGACGCAAAGCATGCACAAGACAAAGTGGCTTTAAAAGAGGCACAAGATGCACATCAAGCTTCTATTCAAGCTTCAGCAATAACGGGATTTGCTTTAAATGCAGCAAGACAATTCTTTGAACAGGCAGATACAGCTTTGACAGCTAATAAGAAAGTTGTTGCTAAAGCTCAAGCTACAATTGACAATATGAATGCTCAAATCAATGCGGTTAATAAGGCTGTTAGTGACGCTAAGGCTCGCCTTGAAAGCAATAAGAGTGTTCACGATGCATATGCTATTGCAACTGTTAACAATCAAGATGCTCAAAAGGCTTTAGAAAAAGCTCAAGCTGATTTAGCTGCTGCTAAACAAGTTTTAGCCGAAGCTCAAGCTAAACTTACTGAAGCAAAGAAGTCAGAAGAAGCTAAGAAAGCTGAAGAAGCTAAGCCATCAGAAGATAGCAAGAAGTCAGAAGAAGCTAAGCCATCAGAAGATAGCAAGAAGTCAGACGACACTAAGTCATCAGAAGACAGCAAGAAGTCAGACGACACTAAGCCATCAGAAGACAGCAAGAAGTCAGAAGAAGCTAAGCCTTCAGAAGATAGCAAGAAGTCAGAAGAAGCTAAGCCATCAGAAGATAGCAAGAAGTCAGAAGAAGCTAAGCCTTCAGAAGATGCAAAGAAGTCAGACGACACTAAGCCATCAGAAGATAGCAAGAAGTCAGACGACACTAAGTCATCAGAAGATGCAAAGAAGTCAGAAGAAGTTAAAGCAACAGAAGAACCAGCAGATATTAAGGCTCCAGAAGTTAAGCCAGTCGTAATTGCACCTGCTCAAGAAGTTATAACCAGTCAAAAGAAGGTTGCTGTTTCAACTGATAAATTAACTTCAGCTGCTTTAACACAAAGAACTGTTAAGATGCCAATTAAATCACGTGTTGAAGAACACTATGGTAAGCAATTACCACAAACTGGCGATAACGAAAATGTTCTTGCTGCTATGGGTTCAATCTTAGCTGGTTTAGGTATGTTTGTAGGATTTAAACGCAAGAAGAATTAATTTTTGGGGAATAACAATCATTAGGGAGATATATGCAATGGATATGAATAAAGGAAATGTTTTACCTGAAGGAAATGATTTGCTAAATGGTCTTTTTCAAGTTCAAGATTATTTAAATAAGATAAATGATCGAGTTACTAATGTTATGAACTTAGAAAAGGATCGGATTGAATTACAACAAAGTAATTTAAAGAAAAAAATTACAACTGAAGAGATTACTTCGGACATGGGAAAGTTGATGCAAGTATTTTTGGTTTGTCTCTTTTTTGGTTATGTTTTTACTTCATTTGTTTATCCAATGGTTAATCCGAAAACTACTTGGAGCGGTGTATTTTGGGGAATAGTAATAGGTGCTGTATCAATTGGAATACCACTAGTTCTACTTCAAGATAAATATAAAAACAAATTTAAAAAGACTAAAATTGGCTTTTTGATTTTTGATTTTTTATTTGAATTTGCATTATTCTTTTCTTATCCCAATGTTTTAATTTGGGTAGTAGCTATTTTGGGGCATTTTGTTGGACTTATTGTTGTTTATCTATATTGCAATAATTACAATAGTAAAGTTGCCTCAGAAAATGCTAAGTTGACTGCACAAGATGAAGACCATAATCAAGCTGCTCGAGCTCGCAATGCTAAGATTGATCAACAATGTGCAATTCTTTCAACAGAAATTACTGCAATTAAGAATGAAATGCAAGAAAAGACAGCTTCTTGGTATCCAGTTGATTATTATTCATTAGATTCTGTTGCTCACTTTATTAGTATTTTGAAAAATCACGAAGCTGAAAATATTAAAGAAATGGTTAAAGTCTTCAAGGAAGATGCATATCGCGACAATGTTTTGAACGATCAAATGGTTATGAAGCAACAATTAGATGATTCATTAGCTGCTCAAAGAGAAAACTTACAAAACCAACAATTGTTAGCTCAAAGACAACAAGAAATGGTTCAATTACAAAAGAAATCTAACATGATTCAAATGGCTAATGCAATTGCTTCAATGGTTACTGCTAGAAACACTTCACAACTTAAGGATAGTGCTAAAAATATTGCAGATAACACCAAGAAGATCGTAGATAATACTACTTGGTATTAATAAGTGAAAAGATTGGAAGTTCGTACTTCCAATCTTTTTTGTTATTTCATAAGAGCTAATCAACTAGCTTAATAAATGCATAATAAGCAGCAAAATACAACCAAATAATTTGTTGCAATTTTATAAGCAGATTCTTTGGTATAAAAACTTCAAAGTCCTAAACTTGAATTGTAATTCGAATAGTAGTGAATTACGGGTAGATTTTAAGCAACTGAATTAGGAGGTTGTATTTATGCAAGAAAAAATTGTAATTATTGGCGCATCTCATGGTGGCCATGAAGCAGCAATTGAACTATTAGATAAGTATCAAGGCTTAGATGTAACTATTTATGAAGCAGGGGACTTTGTTTCATTTATGTCATGTGGGATGAAGTTGTTCTTAGAGCAGAAAACAACAGGAATCAACGATGTACGAAATTTTGCTCCTGAAGATTTAGAAGCAAGGGGAGGAAAAGTAGTTTCAGGTCATGAAGTAGTGGAAGTAAATCCCCAATCTAAACAAATTACTGTTAAAAATATAAAAAATGGTGAATTAGAACAGGTCCACTATGATAAGCTAATAATTTCGTCTGGTGTAAATGCAGCCAATCTTCCAGTTCCGGGTAATGATCTAGCAAATATTTATTTGATGCGAGGTTATGAAGCTGCTCAAAAAATTGATGCAGCTAAAAATAATCCTAATATTAAGAATGTAGTTGTAATTGGTGCAGGCAATGGTATTAATGCTGTTGAAGTAATGGAAAAGTATGGCAAGAATGTTACCTTGATTGATGCAGGGAAACGCCCACTTGAAAATTATCTTCCAGAGGAATTTACTAACGTTTTTGCTTCTGAAATGGAAAAACATCATGTCAATTTAATGATGGAAACTAAGGTTGAAAGTTTTACTGGTGAAAATGGTCAGGTAAGCAAAGTGGTAACTGATAAAGGTGAAGTTGCGGCAGATTTGGTTATTATTGCGGCTGGCATAAAACCTGCGACTGACTACTTAGATGGTGCAATTGAATTAAACAAGATGGGCTATATTCAAGTAGATGATTACTTTAGAACTAGTGCAGCTGATGTTTATGCAATTGGTGATGCAATCTGGCCATTTTCAATTCCGGCTAATACATATGCACCTAATCCATCTGCAGTTGCTGCACGGCATGAAGCTCAATACTTAGTTGATCATTTGTTTGAAGCTAAGCCAAGCAGACCATTTCCTGGTTTAGTAGGTGCTCAAGTGCTTGAAGTTTTCGATGCTCATGCAGCAATTACTGGGCTTAATTTACGAGCAATGAATTTCTTGAAAATTGATGCCAAAATTAGTATTTATAAGGATAGAATTAGACCAGCTTATATTCCTGAAGATCATAATACTAAAGTTTTGACTTACTTAATTTATAATAAAGCAAGTCATCAAATTTTAGGTGGTGGTGTTTTAGGTGGGCCAGCGCAAGTTCCACTAACAAATGTTTTAAGTTTGGCTATTAGACAAAAGTTAACTCTTGAAGACTTAGTTGAACAAGACTTTTTCTTCTCACCAAGTTATGACCGACAATGGAATTTGTTGAACCTAGCTGCGAAAGATGCTTTGGAATATAAGCGCTTTGATAGATAATCCAAAAAGAAAAGGTTTGGAATATCAAACTTTTTAGTGTATAATCTGTAAATGAAAAGAAGTGAGCGAGATGCGACCTCGCCCACTTCAATCGTAACTTTGAACGACTGGTTTTGTTAGCTAATCTTTATGATTAGCTTTTTTTGTTATCTCATAAGCGATTGCTAAACGAATGGCAAAGATGCCACAAGCATTTAAGACAAGACTTATTGCGATAGCATAAGCTAAAATCAACTAGCTTTACAACTCCAGTCTATCCAATTTAGCATGACTCTCACCTCCGTAACTTTTAAGTTGTGTGAGGGGTGTGTAGCCGCTAAAGTTACTAAATTTTGGTATTAGCTTTATACCAAAATCTAGAATAATAATATCAAAATACTTTTTATTTTGGAATACATTTCTATAAGGGAAAATGCTTGGCAATCTTTGGCAGAGTAGATAAATATCTTCCTAGTCAGAAATCGTATTAAGCATATGTTTATGCAAGAATATAATTATCTAAAGTATTTAGAAAATATCTAACTGTAATGTATAAAAAGACAGTTAGTATCTCTTGAGTTATAATTATGAAAAAATATAACAAGCAGTGAATAAGAATACATAAGATTTAAAAATATTTGGAATACCAAACTTTTTAGTGTATAATCTGTAAATGAAAAGAGGCCGATGAGCTCTTACCTCATTGACCTCAATCGTAACTTTGAACGACTAGGTTGTTTAGCTAATCTTTATGATTAGCTTTTTTTGTTATCACATAAGCGATTGCTAAACGAATGGCAAAGATGCCACAGGCATTTAAGACAAGGCTTATTGCGATAGCATAAGCTAAAATCAATTAGCTTTACAACTCCAGTCTATCCAATTTAGCATGGCTCTCACCTCCGTAACTTTTAAGTTGTGTGAGGGGTGTGTAGCCGCTAAAGTTACTAAATCTTGGTATTAGCTTTATACCAAAATCTAGAATAATAATATCAAAATACTTTTTATTTTGGAATATTTAGTTTCCAAAAATAAAAGAGGGTGTTTTTCAACATCCTCTTTATTTAATTCTATCGCCTGATAAAAAAGTTTCGCTTCTTTCGGTTATAGCTCATTCCTTCTCCTAAAGCTTCATTAGCATCAAAAATTGTCATAAATGCTTTAGGATCTTCTCTTAAAACAATTGCCTTAACTGCTTGAATTTCATAATTGGCAACAATGCAGTAGATAATATGTTTTTGACTGCGATCATAGCCCCCTTCACCATTTAAAAAGCTATAGCCACGATCTAACTCTAAATCAATCATCTTCGCAATTTCTTCATATTTATCAGATATAATAAAGACCGCTTTTGCCTTGTTACCACCTTGTTGCACGATATCTATCAAAGTAGTAGCAATATAACTGGCAATTAAAGTGTACATAATATGGCGAATATCAATATATGAAAGTGAAAGAACTAGCACGATTACGTCAATTATGAAAAATGTTTTTCCGCTTTTAATATCTTTTTCTTGTTGTAAAATACGAGCGATTATATCAGAGCCACCAGTTGTGCCATTATACCGAAAGACAATTCCTAATCCTAGACCAGAAAGTAGTCCAGCGGAAATTGCTGCCAATAATAGGTCGTGCTCTAAATTCAATTGGTTTATAATAGGTATTAGACGCCAAAAATTTAAGAAAAAGGATAAGCAAATTGTCCCCCATAAAGTTTCAATCATGAGTTTTTTGCCTAAAAAGCGAAAACCAATTAGAATTAAAGGGATGTTTAAAATAAGTGTGCTGAATCCTAGGTTTACTTTCCACCAATGGAATAGTAATAAGGAAATACCACTTAAACCTCCATCAGTTAACTGATTGGGAATACTAATCATATTAATGCTTAGTCCATAGATGGCGGAGCCAAGTGCAATCATTATAAGTTCAATGATAAAACTAGGCGTAATTTTAAATTTGAGATTAGTTACTTTCATTATGATACCCTCCGTAATGTATTGCACTTTTTATTTTAACAAACTTTGATAACAAAATTAAAATGAGAAATGATGATTTTAAGATATGAAAATTAATTCTTTACCTGAAATATTTATGAAAGCCTTGCCAGTTGTGCAAACTTTAACACAAGCTGGCTATGAGGCTTACTTTGTTGGTGGAAGTGTTCGAGATTTGTTACTGAATCGTCACATTCACGATGTTGATATTGCAACTAGTGCATATCCAGAAGAAGTTAAGCAACTTTTTGAGAGAAGTATTGATACTGGTATACAACATGGCACTGTAACTGTTTTATACAATGATGATAGTTATGAAATTACGACTTTTAGAACAGAATCAGGCTATCAGGATTATCGACGTCCTGATCATGTCGAATTTGTTCAAAATCTAGAAGAAGATTTGAAACGACGTGATTTTACCATTAATGCCTTGGCAATGGATGAATATGGCAATATTCATGACTTGTTTAATGGATTAGATGATTTAAATCAGGGTCTGATTAAAGCTGTAGGAGATCCAGAAAAGCGTTTTAATGAAGATGCTTTACGAATGATGCGGGCAGTTCGATTCATGAGTCAGTTGAAGTTCTCTCTAGAAGAAAAGACTAGACAAGCAATTTGTGACCATCATGAATTATTAAGTAAGATTTCTGTTGAACGTATTCGAGAAGAATTCGTTAAGATGTGTGTGGGACCACATGCTAGAAGTGCATTTCAGGTCTTTTTAGATACACAACTAAGCGAAGAAGTACCAGATTTTCGCGGAAAAAAAGAGCAACTATCAGTTTTCCCAAGTTTAACTTTTTCGCCATCAACTGAAGCGAGTGTTTGGGCAATTATTGCAATTTTATTGAAGTTGCCAAATGAACAAATTCCTGCATTTATGAGAGATTGGAAGAATTCCAATCAGATGGCTCGGAATGTTGAAGAAATTGTATTTTTCTTTGACTTATTATCAGATCACAGTCCGTCTGATTATGAACTATTCCTTGCAGGACAAGATACAGTTATGTCTGCTTGTGATGTAGCTAGAATTTTGGGGCAGCCAGTCAATAGTGAAGCAATGATAGACCGTTATGTTGCTCTACCTATTAAAAATAATAAAGAGCTTGTCATTGATGGATCTACCTTAATTGAGTGGGGAATTAAGCCGGGTCCAAGTTTAGGAGAGATGTTAGCGAAAATTACCGAAGCTGTTGTTGATGGCAAAGTAGCTAATGAAGAAGAAGCAATTAAGAATTTTATTGCAGAATAACAAGTTATATATTTGCTATAATTTTTAAAATTTAGTAGAATAAATATGTAAAGAGGAGTGTATCTCAGCTCTAAGTGAGAATTAAAAGAGGAGTGTATCTCAGCTCTAAGTGAGAATTAAAAGAGGAGTGTATCTCAGCTCTAAGTGAGAATTAAAAGAGAGAAGGGTTGCCTATTAGGCAATCTTTTTTTATGCGTATTTTTATAAAAGGGGGGGAAGAATTATGAGCCTAAAATTTTATAAAATTGATTCTGACTATTTATGCCAATTATCAAAAATTGATAAAAATATAAAAATCAATCATGGTAATAATCAGAGACCATATGTTGGAATCATAGTTCAAGAAAATTCTCAAAAATATTTTATACCTATGGGGTCTCCTAAGCCTAAACATAAATACATGAAAAATAATTTAACTTTTTTTAAAATACAACACAATAATAAGTTCTTAGGGGTATTGAATATTAATAATATGCTTCCAGTGAAAAAAGGACTGTATCAAGAAATTATTTTTGATGATGAAAATGAAAAATACAGGTACTTACTTTATAATCAATGGAGAATAATTAATAAATATGAAGATAAAATTATTCATAATTCACACATTTTATATAGATTAATTACAACGGAAAAAGAGAAACATATAAATTTACAAAAATTGTGTCCTGACTTTTTACGATTAGAAGAATTTTGTAAAGGGTTTTAATATCTAAATCAAAAAAGCTGGTAATCATCATTCAAAGAATGAAGTTTACCAGCTATTAACTTATTAAACATAAAATAATACTGAAAAGAACATCAAAATAGAACCAGCTAAAACAAATAAATGCCAAACTGTGTGCATCATTGGTACACCGATCATTGAATAAAAGAGTGCTCCAATTGTGTAACTTATTCCGCCAGCAACTAGTAACCAAAAACCAGTTGTTCCAAGATAACTGTATAACTGCGGAGCTGAAAAAATTACCAGCCAGCCCATTGCAATATACATAATAACTTCAATGATGCTATTTTTGTTTTTTGCTAGTATGTAATATAAAATTCCAAAAACTGTAATTCCCCAAATTATGCCAAAAATTAACCACCCCTTAATACCACCAATTGCAACTAAAGAATATGGAGTATAACAGCCTGCAATTGAAAGAAATATTGAAGAATGATCAAAAATCTGAAATACTTTTCTAGCCTTAGTATAAATTAAGGAATGATAGAGCGTTGAAAATAAATATAAAAAAACCAAACTAGCGCCATAAATACTAAAGGTAACAACTCTTAAAGGTGAATGTGTTGATGCTGCTCGAATGATTAATAATACAAGAGCAGTAACTGCTAAACCAAATCCAATGCCATGAGTTATTGCTGAAAATATATTATCCAAAAGTGGTATAACTTTTGGTTGATGTTGCGGTTTTTGCCAAATTTTTTTAAAATTCATTGTTTGTCCTTTTTATTCATTATTACTATATTAAAGAATTTTTGATTTACTTGTAGTAAACATATGCTTACCTGTATTTCTTACATTATAGTATACCAAAGAAAAATACAAGATATGTTAAAGCCAAAAGGATGGGAAGGCGAAGGTTTTGCCAAAAATTAAAGTTATTACTGATTCATCAGTACAATTAAGTCCAGAAGAAATTGAAAAATATGATATTACTGTCGTACCTCTTTCAATTACGATTGATGATAAGACATATGTTGATGGCGAAGATATTACTCGAAAAGACTTTATCCAAAAAATGGATAGTGCAAATGAATTACCTAAAACTAGTCAACCAGCAATTGGACGCTTTGTAGATGAATTTAAGAAGCTTGCTGCAGATGGTAGTCAAGTTTTGGGGATTTTTATGGCTAAATGCTTGAGCGGTACAGTTGATGCTGCTCGACAAGCTAGTGAATTAGTAGATTTTGATGTAACAATTTTTGATTCAGGTTATACTGACCGGGCAATGGGCTTTGAAGTTTTAGAAGCTGCTAAAATGGCCCAAGCTGATAAAGGACTCGATGAAATTATTGCACGTCTTAAACAAATGCAAGATCAAATGCATCTTGAAATGATGGTGCCTGATTTAACTAATATTATTAAAGGTGGGCGCCTTGGTGCTTTAGCCGGAAGAGTAGCTACTTTGCTTAATATTAGGCTTTTCCTTGAAATGACTACTAATGTCTTAAATATAAAAGCAAAGGGAAGAGGAAAGAAGTTTACTAAGAAATTTAATCAAGATTTGATTGAATTGGTAAAAAATACTCCTAATGTTAAACATCTTGGTATTTCCTACGTTGATACACCAGATGATATGGAAGAATTAGCTAATGAGCTTAAAGAAATTAATCCAGACATGGATATTTTAATTCAAGAAACTAGTCCGATTATTATAACTCACGCTGGGCATGGAGCTTACGCAGTAATGTTTTATTCAGAATAAATTAAATTTAGCTGCAATTACTTTGGTAATTTGCAGTTTTTTGATAACCAATTATATTTATAGTAATATTAAATCAACATATTATTTAATTAAATAAAGGAGCTAACATGGCTTATCGAGAAAGTTTTTATCGATTCTTAATGACACAAAGAAATCCTGATTCACATGATGAAATTGCTGAATTTGCTAATAATGCACAACACGATCAACAATTTCCAAAACAAGAGCAGGATTATGAAAAATTGTCTGATTATTTGGAATTAAATGCTTCATATTTACCAAGTATGACAATTTTTGATCGAGCATATGAATTGTATAAAGATAATATGTAAGGCCAGGATATTCTCCTGGCTTTTTTATTTTAGAAGGTGATGATACGTGGATATTTTAATTTCAACCTTAGTGATTTTGTTTACAACTAATTTGGCGATGGTTTTTCAAAAAGCATATTTCCACAAAATCTCAGTCAATTATGTGGCTTTGTTTTTTGGAATGATACTAGGGTTAGTGCCTTTATTAAATAATTTAGTGGAAGATTTTCAATCTGAAGTTTTTATGGAGCTTATTGTTGCACCATTACTGTTTTTTGAAGGACAAAATACACAGCTTTATTATGTTAAGAGATTTTGGAAATCAATAGTTGGCTTGACAGTAGTCATGATTGTAATAATTGAATTAGTAGCTGGCTTTAGTTTGTATTACTTAACTGGCATGAGTATGGCCTTTTGTTTTTTACTTGCTGCAATTGCTACCCCTACTGATGCCACGGCTGGTGAAAGTGTTACACATGGTCTAAAGGTTCCAAGAAAAGTTGCCTATTATCTTAGAAATGAATCGTTATTTAATGATGCATCTGGTTTGATTTTACTAGCCATGATGGTCAGTTGGTATGTTAATAAGAATTTGGTAATTATTGAATCTGTTGGTCAATTATTCATTTCTGTTGTAGGTGGTATTGTTTTAGGAATTATTAGTTCTTTACTATTAGCAATGATTAGACAAAAAACTATGCAATCTAGTAGTTTAGATAATAGTAATTTCTCTCTGAATACACCTGTTCAAATAGCTTATTTGATGACACCATTTTTGTTGTATTTTTTGCTGAAGAAATCCATGTATCAGGTGTAATTACAGTTGTTGTTGCGGGGTTAGTCCATAATGCAGAACACCAGAGAAGTAAGTTGACCAATCCGCAAATGGTTTTTGTTGGAAATCAATTAAGCAATATTTTTACAGATGTTTTGAATGGCTCTGTCTTTGTAATTTTAGGGCTAGTATTGATTAGACTCTTAGAAGAAGATATTTTTAATGCACAAACAATTATGGCAATTTTAGTTGGGGCATTTTTATATGTAATTAATGTCTTGGTTCGATACTTCTATACTTTTTTAACAGAATTTAGGCACAATCAAAAGCGAGCTTGGACTTTTAGTTTGGGAGGAATTCATGGTGCTGTTACTTTTGCCCTCGCTTATACTTTAACTGAGGAAACTATTAAGTTATCTGATATTCATTTTGCTTTATTGGCAAGTTCTACTTTAATTATTTTAAGTATGGTTGTTCCGACCTTTGTTTTTAGGTTCTTATTGCCAAAAAAAGTAGCGGATCTTGACCAAATTAAGGAAATGCGCAAAGTTAGAAAAAATATGGTTGAGTATGCTATGCTTGAACTGGACAAAATTTATTTACCTGAACCTTTGCGTAGGCAGTTGTTATATGACCTAAAGGCCCAATTAGATGAGGTATCAATGAAGGATTTCTTGAAAGAAATGAATACGACCGTGCGTCGACCAGATTTGAAGCCACATGATCGAGAATTTCGAGATGAAGTTTATCGCTATGCCTTTCGACTAGAGCGCAATTATTTAGGTCAGATTGCCCAGAGTGAACAAAAATATCGTGAAGGTTTTTTAAAATTATATCGTGAGACTTTGATGGCTGAAATTTTATTTTTGGGATCAAAGGAAGATTAAAGCACCATTAGGTGCTTTTTTGTTAAAAGAAAGTGTTAGCTGCAACAACAAATCATGGTATTATAAATACTGACGCCCTTTTTCAGGTATAAAATTATAAAAATGAAAGGATTTTTTACATGGCAATTCAATGGTATCCTGGCCACATGAACAAGGCACGGGTTCAATTAGAAGATAAGTTAAGTTTACTTGATGTGATTGTAGAAGTAGTTGATGCAAGAATTCCTGCTTCATCAAGAAATCCTTTAATTAGTGACATAGTAGGGGATAAGCCCCATATTATTATCTTAAATAAAGCTGATTTAGCTGACCCTAATGAAATTAATAAATGGGAAGCTAAGTTAAAAAGTGACGGAAAGTTCGTCCTCAAGCTAGATGCTCAACACAATACCAATATGGCTCCTTTATTTAAGTTGATTAAGTTAGCAGCTAAAGATCGGATTGATAAGCTGGAAGCTAAAGGGGCCAGCAATCCTACCATTAGAATTTGCTTAGTTGGAATTCCTAACTGTGGTAAATCAACAATCATTAATCGCTTAGTTGGTAGAAATGTCGCTATTGTTGGTGATCGTCCAGGTGTAACCAAAGGGCAAAGTTGGCTTAAAACAAGTGAAAGTGTACAAATTCTTGATACACCTGGTATTCTTTGGCCAAAATTTGAAGATCAAGCTGTTGGCTTTAGGCTAGCTGCTCTTGGCTCAATTAAAGAAAGTGTGTTTCATGCGGATGATGTTGCATTATTTGTAATGGAATACTTGAAAGAAAATTATTTTAAGAGCTTGGTAAAATTTAGTCGTTTATCTGAACAAAGTGTAAATGATTTACCATTGCCTGAGCTATTACTCGCAATGACAGAAAAATATGGTATGCGAGATGATTATGAAAAGATGAGCTTATTCTTGCTTAATCAGTTACGTAAAGGCCGACTAGGTAGAATTAATTTAGAAAAAGTTGAAGCATGAGTATTAAAGAAATAAAAGAAATATTACAAGGTGAGGTTGATTCAGAAACACTGGCACTTTTGCAAAAGGATGAGCGCAAAGGCGTTCAAAAACTCCTTGAAAGCTACAATAAACGACTTGCAAAACTTGCAAAAGCCAAGGCAGCTTTTATGAATCGTTTCCAGTATGAGCAAAAGGCTTGGAAAGCTGGTTCAATTGTTGCTGGTGTTGATGAAGTAGGACGTGGGCCACTTGCTGGCCCCGTTGTAACAGCTGCTGTTATTTTAGATGATAGCTTTGATTTAGTTGAAGTTAATGACTCTAAAAAATTAAGTCCCAAAAAGAGGTTAGAACTTTATCCCCAAATTTTGGATAAAGCAGTTGCAGTCGGAATTGGAGTTGGTAGTCCTGAATTGATTGATAGAATCAACATTTACGAAGCTGATCGTGTGGCAATGGCTCAAGCAGTAAATAACTTAGCTATTAAGCCTGATTTATTGCTTGTAGATGCAATGAATGTACCAGTTGATATTAAACAAATTGAACTAATTAAAGGCGATAGTAAATCTAATTCGATTGCGGCTGCATCAATTATTGCCAAGGTTTTTAGGGATGAATTAATGAATGATTACGCCAAGGTCTATCCTCAATATGATTTTGAGCATAATGCTGGTTATGGGACAGCAAAACATATTGCCGCACTTAAAGAATTTGGTGCAACTCCAATTCATAGACGTAGTTTTTCACCTGTTAGTGAGTATGATTTTAATAAATAAAAAAGGAGCGATTTGCTCCTTTTTACATTTCAAAAATTATGTTAAATTATATTTTCTTTTGCATCATATGATGACTTATACCTGCATCAATAAAAGCATCCCCAACAACTTTAAAGCCCAGTTTTAGATAAAAACCTTGTGCTTGATCTTGGGCTCCTAAAATTAGAGTAGAAATCCCTTTAGCCTGGGCATCATTTTCAATTCTTTTGATTAGTTGTGAATTAAGTCCTTGGCCACGAAAAGTTGCTTTAGTTGCTACTCTTTGGATATGCCATGTTTTATCGTGTTCTTCTTTAACACGAGCGCAACAAACAAGGTTATTATTTATTAAGCCACCATAATAAATAGGTCCCTGTTCATCTTTAAGTTCTAAATTAGCAGGAACATGTTGTTCTTTTATAAAAACTTCTTTTCGTAAGTCTAAAATTTGTTGATAAAGAGTTGATCTAATATCTTTAGTGGTTTGAATTTTCATAGTTTACCTCATGATTTTTAATTATAATATTATTTTAATTGGAATAAAATTAATAAATCAACCAAATAACATTATGTATGATTATTTTATAAAACAAGATAAATATTATATCAAAGATGTAAAAGCTTTCAATTTTGATTAAAGTGAAATTAATTATAATATTTCTTAGTGCGAATAATAATAATTTTTAATAAAAGATGATATAATATTGCTTGAAAGCAATTAACCGATTCGCCTTTAGAAACTGTCAAATTTTT